>DATFUE010000508.1:0-3665 GCA_035261165.1 Myxococcota bacterium | reverse complement strand
GGCGCGACCGACTGCTCCGGCGCTTCCGGCCGCCAGCGCTCGAACGCGTCGAAGAACTGACCCGCCATCTCGCGAGTCACTCCGGAGAGCATGCGCTGGCCCAGTCGCGAGATCTGTCCGCCGATCTGCACGTCGGCGAGGTAGGCCACGTTCGTGCCCTCGGCGACACCGGTGAGCTCCATCGTGACCTCGCCGTCGACGAAGCCGATGGCGCCCTTCCCCTGCAGGCGCAGGCGCAGGCGGCCGGGCGGCGTGCGCTCGAGATACTCGAGCGTGCCCTCGAAGCGCCCCGTGATCGCGGGCAGCTTCACCTCGAGCACGGCCTCGTAGTGGTCCGCGTCGCGCGCTTCGAGCTTCTCGAGGCCCGGCGTGCAAGCGCGCAGCGCGCGCGGATCGTTCAGCCGCTCCCAGACCGTGGCGATCGGAAGCGCGACGATCTGCCGGCCCTCGAGCCTCACGCCGCCGCCCGCTGCGCCGCCGCCAGCAGCGCGCGCGCCGCGTACACGCCGACCAGGTGCGCGCGGAACTCCGCCGTGGCGTTCAGGTCCTCGGTCGGGTCGGCCTCCTCGATGCGCGCGCACAGGCGCTTCAAGCTCGCGAGCTCCGGCGACTCGCCGGCGAGTCGCTTCTCGAGCGCCGCGGCGCGGAACGGGACCGGGTTCACGCCGGTGACTCCGACCTGCGCGCGCTCGATGCGGCCTCTGCGATCGAGCGTGACTTGCGCCGCCACGCCGACCACCGCGAAGCCCGACGCCGACTGGCGCAGCTTCGCGTAGGCGGTGCCGGCGCGCTTGCGTTCGACGGACAGCCGCACTTCGCCCAGCACCTCGTCGCGCTTCACCGCGGACTGCAGCATGGCGGTGAAGAACTGACTCGCCGGGATCGTGCGCTCGCCGCGCGCGCCCGTGACCAGCGCTTCGCCGTCGAGCGCAAGAAACACGGCCGGCCAGTCGGCCGCCGGATCCGCGTGCACCAGGCTTCCGCCGATCGTGCCGCGATTGCGCACCTGCGCGTCGCCGATCGCCGCCGCGGCCTCGTGGATCACGTGCACGTCGGCGAGCTCGCCGGGCACGGCCAGGCTGGCATGCGTGGCCCGGCCGCCGATCGAGATCTTCCCGCGCTTCTCGGAGATGCCCTCGAGCTCCGGCACGCGGCCGAGATCGACGAGCGCGGCGGGCGTCTGCAGTCGGTGCTTCAGCGCGGGGATCAGACTCATTCCGCCGCCGAGCAGCTTCGCGCCCGGGTGCTTCGCCAACAGCTCCACCGCCTCGCGCAGCGAGCGCGGCGCGAAGTACTCGAACTCCTGCGGGATCATTTCGCCGCCCCCTGGAGCGCGTTCCAGACGCGCAGTGGCGTGAGTGGCATGTCGATGTGAGTCACCCCGCGCGGGCGGAGCGCGTCGAGCACCGCGGAGACGAGACACGGCGTGGAGCCGATCGTGCCGAGCTCGCCGATGCCCTTCGCGCCCAGCGGGTTCAAGTGAGTCGGAGTGCAGGTCGAGTCGAGCTCGATGCGCGGGAACATGTGCGCCTTGGGCATCGCGTAGTCCATCAAGGTCGCGGTGAGGAGCTGGCCGTTCTCGTCGTAGCGGATCTCCTCGCAGAGCGCCTGGCCGAGGCCCTGGATGATCCCGCCGAGCCGCTGGCCCTCGGCGAGCAGCGGATTCACGATCTTTCCGGCGTCGTCGACGGCGACGTAGCGCAGGATGTGGACTTCGCCGCTGTCGCCGTCGACCTCGACCTCGCACAGGTGCGAGCCGAACGGGAACGTGGTGCCGGTAGGCTCGAAGCGCGCGACCGCCTCGAGGCCCGGCTCCTCGCCGGGCACCGGCACGTTCCAGAGATGCGCGGCCTCCGCGACCTTCCGGAACGTCATGTTGCGTTCGCCGCCCGCGACGCGGAACGTGTCGCCGTCGAAGGTGACTTGCTCCGGCTTGGCGTCGAGCAGGTGCGCGGCGATGCGCGCGGCCTTGGCCTTCACCTTCTCGAGCGCCATGTGCAGCGCCGTCCCGCCGACGACGAGCCCGCGGCTGCCGAACGTGCCGACGCCGTGAGTCACGACGTCGGTGTCTCCGTGCAGCACCTCGACGTCTCCGACGTCGATGCCGAACGCGTCTGCCGCCATCTGCGCGAAGGCGGTCTCCTGGCCCTGGCCGTGCGGCGAGGCGCCGGTGGTGACGATCACGTTGCCCGTCGGCTCGACGCGCACCGCGCCCGACTCCCAGCTCCCGGTGCGCTGGATCGGCGATGCGCCGGTGCTCGGGCCCAGCCCGCAGATCTCCGTGAACGTCGCGACGCCGATGCCGACGAGCTTCCCCTGGGCGCGCGCCTGCTCGCGCCGCGCCTTGGCGCCGGCGTAGTCGAAGCGCGCGAGCGCCTTGTCCAGCGTCGGGCCGTAGTCACCCGAGTCGTACACCGCCCCCGACGCGGTCGTGAACGGGAACGCGCTCTTCGGGATGAAGTTCCGGCGCCGCACGTCGACCGGGTCGAGCCCCGTCGCCACGGCGATCGCGTCCATGACTCGCTCGACGGTGTAAGCCGCCTCGGGGCGACCCGCGCCGCGGTACGCGTCGGTCGCCATCGTGTTCGTGTAGAGACACACCACCTCGACCGACAGACCCTTCAACTTGTAGCAGCCCGGCATCATCAGCGGCGTGAAGGTCGCGATCGCCGCGCCGAAGAAGCTCGGATACGCGCCGACGTCGGACAGCACGCGGCCGCGCAGCGCGACGATCTCTCCGTCCTTGCGGTACGCGGCCTCGATCTCGTGCACGTGAGCGCGGCCGTGCGTCGTGTTCAACAGGTTCTCGGTGCGCGTCTCCGCCCACTTGACCGGGCGGCGCAGCTGCCGCGAGATCCACGGCAGGAGACACTCTTCCGGGTAGACCCCGATCTTGCAGCCGAAGCCGCCCCCGACCTCGGGCGCAACAGCGCGGATGCGCACCTCGGAGATACCGAGACACTGCGCGAGCTGCTGCTTCAGCAGGTGCGGCACCTGGGTCGAGCTCCAGACGGTGAGCTTCTGCGGGCCCTCGTCCCAGTGCGCGAGCACCGCGCGCGGCTCCATCGAGACGGCCGCGACTTTCTGGTTCACGAGCTCGAGCTTCACGACCCCGTCGGCTTCCTTGAACAGCTTCTCGACCTCGGCCGCATTCGCGGCCGGCACTGCGAGGGCGACGTTGTCGGCGTGATCGGCGTAGACCTTGCCCTTCGTCGGGTCGAGCGCGCCGCGCAGGTCGATCACCGGGCGACCCGGGGTGATGTCGACCGCGACGTCGAGCGCCGCGTCGCGCGCGATGTAGCGGTCCTCCGCGATCACGACGGCGACCGGTTGGCCGACGTAGCGCACGAAGCCGTCGGCCAGCAGCGGGTGCTCGGCGTCGCGGCCCGGCTCGGGGCGCGCGATGCAGGGCGCGCGCCCGACCTTGCCGCGCAGATCGTCGAAGGTGTAGGCCGCGATCACGCCCTTGCGAGCGCGCGCCTCCGCCAGGTCGATGCGCTCGATCTTTCCCGTCGCGTAGTCACTGCGGACGAACGCTGCGTGCAGCATGCCGTGGAGCTTGATGTCGTCCGTGTAGGTCGCCAGGCCGCGGATCAGGCGCGGGTCTTCGCGGCGCTTGATGCGCTCGCCGACGGAGATCGGTCGCACCGGCACTAGCGCCCTCC
>DATFUE010000507.1:0-10754 GCA_035261165.1 Myxococcota bacterium | reverse complement strand
CGAGTTGCCGTAGCGCGTCTGCAGGCGGCGCAGCTCCGCGAGCCGCTCTTCCACGCGCGCGAGCTTCTGCGGCTCGGCCTCGAGCGCCGACAGGTAGCGCTCCAGCGCGAACGACGTTTCGTCGAGCTCGAGCAGCGCGCGAGCGAGCGCGGCCTCGGGCTCGGCGAGCCCGGGGTCGAGCTCGCTGACACCGCGGAGTGTCGAGCGCGCCGCGCCGAGCCGCTCGCGCAGGCCGTCGTCCGCGTCTAGCGTCTCGAGCGCGCGGCTCGCGGCCTGCGCCAGGCGATCCGCGTGCCCGAGTCGGCGCAGCTCGCGGCCCAGCTCGTCGACCTCGCCGGGGAGCGGCTTCACCCGGTCGATCTGCTCGAGCTCGAAGCGCAGCTGGTCCTCGCGGCGCGCCAGCGCCTCGCGGTCGCGCCGGCGGGCGTGAATCCCGAGCGCGAGCTCGCGCCAGCGCCGGTGGAGCTCCCCGACCTCCGCGGCCGCGGGTCCGAGGCTCGCGAACGCGTCGAGCAGCTCCACCTGAGCTTCCGCGCGCAGCAGCCGCTGGTGCTCGCCCTGACTTGTGATCTCGAGCGCGTCGGCCATCAGCTCGGCGAGCAGCCCGACCGTCGCGAGCCGGCCGTTCACGAACACGCGGCCGCGTCCCTCGCGCGAGACACTGCGCGCGACCAGCAGCTCGTCCTCGTCGTCGGCGGCGAGGCCGAGCCCCCGGGCGCGCGCGAGCAGCGCGGGGCTGCGCAGGATCGCCTCGACCTGCGCCTCCCTCGCGCCCGCGCGCACGAGCTCCGAGCCCACGCGCCGACCGGAGAGCAGCGCGATCGCACCGAGCAGGAGTGACTTGCCCGCGCCGGTCTCGCCGGTGACCACGGTGAGTCCCGGGCCGAGCTCGAGCTCCAGCTCCTCGATCGTCGCGAGGTTCCGGACCCGCAGGTTCGCGATCAACGCGTGCCCCACCCGAGCTTCGTGCGCAGCGTCTCGAAGTGATCGCGAGCCGGCGTCGACACGAAGCGCACCGGCTCCTTCGCCAACACGACGCGCACCGCGTCGCCCGTGCGCACCGTCGCGCCGACCTGGCCGTCGAGCGTGAGCGTCGCGTCCTCGGGCGAGCGCAGGCGCACGACGATCTCGCGATCGTCGGGCAACACGAGCGGCCGCAGGGTCAGCGTGTGCGGGCAGATCGGATTCAGGATCGCCGCGCGGACGTCGGTGTCGAGGATCGGCCCCCCCGCGGACAGGTTGTACGCGGTCGAGCCCGTCGGCGTCGCGACGATCAGGCCGTCGGAGCGATACGTCGCGATCAGCCGGTCGTCGACGAAGGCCTCGAGCTCGATCAGGCGCGCGAGCGCGGAGCCCTTGGTGATCACCGCGTCGTTCAACACCAGCTCGCGCAAGAGCTCGCGGTCGTCGCGGGAGTGTGTCACCTCGAAGCGCGAGCGCTCGACGAGCGCGAAGTCGCCGCGCAGGGTGGCGTCGAGCGCGGCCTCGGCCTCGCTGTGACTCACGTCGGTCAGAAAGCCGAGGTGGCCGAGATTCACGCCCAGGACCGCGACGCGACGGCCCGCGATGGCGCGCACGGCCGCGAGCACCGAGCCGTCGCCGCCGAGCACGACCAGCAGGTCCGCGAGCGCCGCCAGCTCGTCGAGGCTGTGTCCGCCCGGCTCGCCGAGGTGACTCGCCGCGTGCGCGTCGAGCGCGACGTCGAGGCCGCGCTTGCGCAGCATCGCGACCAGACGGCTCACGAGCGGCCCCGCTTCGGCCCGGCCGGCCTTCACGGTGAGCGCAATTCGCTTCCAGCCCCCCATGCGGCCCGCGACATTAGCCCGCCCCGATGCCCGAGCAAGGCAAGACCCCGAGCGTGGGTAGGGTGCCCACGCGATCAAAAGTACGCGTGGGTAGGGTGCCCACGCGATCACAAGTACGTGTGGGTAGGGTGCCCACGCGATCACAAGTACGCGTGGGTAGGGTGTCCACGCGATCATCGGACACGCGCGCGCAGTGAGGCGCGGCCGAACGAAGGTGTAAGCTGGGACGATGGAGCTATTTCCGCGTGAACCCCCGGTCACGCGCGACGTTCCGGCGGATGCGCCGCTCGCCGAGCGCATGCGTCCGCGCACGCTCGAGGAGTTCGAGGGCCAGGAGCACCTGCTCGGGCCCGGCGGGCCACTCGGTCCCGTGCTCGCCTCCGGCGCCAAGTTGCCGTCGTGCATCTTCTGGGGCCCGCCCGGCTCGGGAAAGACGACGTTGGCGCGGCTGCTCGCGGAGCGCGCGGGTCTGCGCTTTGCGGCCATCTCCGCGGTGCTCTCGGGGGTAAAGGATCTGCGCGAGGAGATCGCCCGCGCCGGGGAAGAGCGGCGGCGCGGCCGGCGCACGGCGCTGTTCGTCGACGAGATCCACCGCTTCAACAAGGCGCAGCAGGACGCGCTGCTGCCGCACGTCGAGCGCGGCACGGTCGTGCTGCTGGGCGCGACGACCGAGAATCCGTCGTTCGAGGTGATCTCCGCGCTGCGTTCGCGTGCGCGCATCTTCACCCTGCGCGCGCTCGACGAATCACTCCTGGCGCGCATCGTGACTCGCGCGCTCGCGGACTCGGAGCGCGGCCTCGGCGTGCGAGGAGTCACGATCGCGCCGGACGCGCTCGAGCTGATCGCGCGTCTCGCGCAGGGCGACGCCCGGCGCGCGCTCGGACTCCTGGAGTCCGCCGTGGACCGCGCGAGCGGGCGCATCGAGCGCGACCAGGTCGCGGCGGCGTTCGAGTCACGGCTGCCCGACTACGACAAGGGCGGCGAAGCGCACTACGACGTGATCTCCGCCTTCATCAAGAGCCTGCGCGGCAGTGACCCCGACGCCGCGGTGTACTGGCTCGCGCGCATGCTCGAGGGCGGCGAGGAGCCGCGCTTCATCGCCCGCCGCCTGATGATCTTCGCGTCGGAGGACGTGGGCAACGCGGATCCGCTCGGCCTGCTGGTCGCCACCGCGGCCGCAGAGGCCTTCGATCGCGTGGGGCTGCCCGAGGGCAAGCTGATCCTGTCACAGGCGACGACTTACCTGGCGTGCGCGCCGAAGAGTAACGCGAGCCTGCAGGCGATCGCGCGCGCGTCGGAAGTCGCGCGCGAGCGCGGCGCCCTGCCCGTTCCGCTGCCGCTCCGCAACGCGCCGACGGAGCTCCTGCGCCAGCTCGGCTACGGCAAGGGCTATCAGTACCCGCACGACTCTCCGGGTCACTTCGTGCGCGAGCAGTATCTTCCCGACGAGATTCGCGACTCGCGCTTCTACGAGCCGTCGGACCAGGGCGCGGAGCGGGATGTGGCGACGCGGCAACGCGAGCGCTGGAAACGCGACGACCAGCGCTGACCCCGCGGCTCCCGGTCTCAGCCCTTGCGATTCACCGCGACGAAGAGGGTGCCGTCGCCCCGGCGCACGAAGAAGAGGATCGAGTCAGCGCCGGCGCTGAGCTGCTTCTCGAGCGCCGCAGCGCTCTCGACCGGCTTCCGGTCGACTTCGAGCACCAGGTCGCCGGGCCGGAGACCCGCGTCGGCGGCCGGACTGCCGGGCTCGACCCCGGAGATGACGACGCCCTTCTTGTCCTTCAGCCCGAACTGCTGCCGCAGATCGTCGTCGAGATCGCCGATCTCGAGCCCGAGCGCCGCCGCGCCCGCGCTCTCCCCGGGCGCGGCTCGCGCCGTCTCCTCCGGCGAGGCCGCGAGCTTCTCGATCTTCACCTGCAGCGTGACCGGCTTTCCGTCGCGCAGCACCACCACCTCGACGCTCTTGCCGACCCCGGTCGAGGCCACCGCGCGCGACAGATCGCGCGGCTTCGCGACGGCCTTGCCGCCGAAGCTCTGGATCACGTCTCCACGCCGGAGGCCCGCCTTGTCGGCGGGTCCGCTCGGGGAGACCTGCGCGACCAGCGCGCCTTCCTTGACGTCGAGCTTCAGCGCCGCCGCGAGCTCGGGAGTCACTTCTTGGATGCTGACCCCGAGCCAGCCGCGAGTCACCGCGCCGCTCGCCTTCAGCTGCGGCAGGATCTCCTTCGCGATGTTGATCGGCACGGCGAAGCCGATGGTGTTCGCCTGCGGGTTGATCGCGCTGTTGATGCCGATCACCGCGCCGTCCAGGTCGAGCAGCGGGCCGCCGGAGTTGCCCGGGTTGATCGCGGCGTCGGTCTGGATGTAGTCGTCGTACGGCCCCTGGCCGAGCTCGCGCCCCTTCGCCGAGACGATGCCCATCGTCACGGTGTGATCGAGGCCGAACGGGTTCCCGATCGCGACGACGAAGTCGCCGGGCAGGATCGCGTCCGAGTCACCGAGCGGCAGCGCCGGAAGATCCTTCGCATCCGCGACCTGGATCAGCGCCAGGTCGGTCTTCGGGTCCTGACCGATGATCTTCGCGTCGCGCACCTTCCCGTCGGAAAAGTGGACCTTGATCTCGTCGACGCCGTCGACCACGTGGTTGTTGGTGACGATGTAGCCGTCGGGGGAGATCACGAAGCCGCTGCCCAAGCTCGGAACCTTGAACTCCTGCTGGCGCGGCGCCTGGCGCGGGCGGCCGCCGCGCGGCCCGCCGAAGAACTCCTCGAACGGATTGAACGGTGACGCCTCGCGGGTCACGGTCTTGGAGGTGTGCACGTTCACGACCCCGGCGGCGGCTTGCTGCGCCAGCTTCGCGACCCGCGAGTGTTTCTCGCCCGCCGCGGGCTCGAGCGGGAAGTCGGTCCAGAACGGCTCGGCGCTGACTACTGGCCTGGGAGCCTCCGCCGGGCTCGCGGCGGTCACCGCGGCCGACGGCGCCGGCTTCTGACTCTGAGAGAGGGCGCCGGAGCGGAGCACGAGCGCGGCAGCAACCGCACCCAGCACGACCCCGACCGCGATCTGAGTCGCCCTGGGCAACGTGTCTCCGACGGCGCGACGCAGCGCCACTGGCGGGGCGGACGGGACTCGAACCCGCAACTTCCGGCGTGACAGGCCGGTGCTCTAACCGATTGAACTACCGCCCCTGGCCGGGGCTCTTGGTACCCTAGCCGCAGGTCTTTTTCAAACACCGCCCGAGCGAGCCCCTCCGAGCCAGAAGACGCAAGCGAGCGGCGCAGCCGCGAGCGCGCAGCGAGGCGAAGCCGAGCGAAGCGCGGGTGGCGCGCGGCCGTCCCGCGGGCCGGCCCCCGCAAGACTGGGCGGAGAGGGATTCGAACCCCCGGCCCGCGCCGTGTAAAGGCGCCGCTCTACCGCTGAGCTATCCGCCCGGAGTCAGTCGACCGAGTCAGTCGTATCCCGCTGGGACTCAGTTGACGTTGGCCGGCGTTTCGACTTCGTCGACTTCGAAGATCTCTTGCAGCGGGTACTCGGGCATCTCGTCCTGGAGCGCCGTGTGGTCGGGGAACTTCAGCGCGTGCTGCAGCACCTCGTCCATGTTCTCGACGTACTTGATCTGGAGGCGCCGCTTTATCTTCGGCGGGATCTCCTTCAGATCGCGCTCGTTCTCCTTCGGGACGAGAACGATCTCGATGCCACCGCGCACCGCGGCGATCAGCTTCTCCTTGAGCCCGCCGATCGGCAGCACCCGCCCGCGCAACGTGATCTCGCCGGTCATCGCGATGTTCGAGCGCACCGGAATTCCGGTGAGCGCGGAGACGAGCGCCGTGGCCATGGTGATTCCCGCCGACGGCCCGTCCTTCGGGACGCCGCCTTCGGGCACGTGCACGTGCAGGTCGACCTTCTGGTAGAAGTCGCGCGCGAGTCCGAGCTGCTTCGCTCGCCGGCGCACGTAGGAGAGCGCGGCCTGCGCGGATTCCTTCATCACGTCGCCCAGGTGGCCCGAGACCTGGATGCGTCCCTTGCCCGCGGTCACCAGCGCCTCGATGGTCAGCAGCTCGCCGCCCACGTCGGTGAATGCGAGGCCGGTCGCGATGCCGACCTGATCGGTCTCCTCGCGCTTGCCGAAGCGGTACTTCGGCACGCCGAGATACTTGCGCACCTGCTTCGGGCCGATGGTCGCCGAGATCTTCGAGTCACTGGCCACGACTTCGCGCGCGAGCTTGCGGCAGATGCTGCCGATCTCGCGCTCCAGGCTGCGCACGCCGGCTTCCTTGGTGTAGCGGCGGATCAGCTCGTACAGGCCGGGGTCGGTGAACTCGATCGCCTGGCCCTCGAGGCCGTGCTCCTTGATCTGCTTCTTGACCAGGAACTGCTTCGCGATCTCGAGCTTCTCTTCCTCGATGTAGCCGGGCAGCTGGATGATCTCCATGCGGTCTTGCAGCGGCCGCGGGATCGTCGCGAGCGTATTCGCGGTCGTGATGAACAGGATCCTGGAGAGATCGTACTCGAGATCGAGATAGTGATCGTCGAAGGCCTTGTTTTGCTCCGGGTCGAGGACCTCGAGCAGCGCGGACGACGGGTCGCCGCGGAAGTCGGTCGACATCTTGTCGACCTCGTCCAGCAGGAACACGGGATTCCCCGAGCCGGCCTTCTTCAGCCCCTGGATGATCTTTCCCGGCAGCGCGCCGATGTACGTGCGCCGATGGCCGCGGATCTCCGCCTCGTCGCGCACACCGCCGAGTGACACGCGCACGAAATCGCGGTCCGTGGCGCGCGCGATCGAGCGGCCGAGCGACGTCTTGCCGACGCCCGGAGGCCCGACGAGACACAGGATCGGCCCCTTCATGTGGCCGACCAGGGCGCGCACCGCGAGATACTCGAGGATGCGCTCCTTCGGCTTCTCGAGCCCGAAGTGATCGCCGTCGAGGATCTTCTCCGCCTCCTTGACGTCGATCTTCTCTTCCTTCTGCTTGTTCCAGGGAAGAGACAGGATCCAATCGATGTAGTTGCGCACGACGGTCGCCTCGGCGGACATCGGCGACATCATCTTGAGCTTGCGGATCTCCTTCTTGCAGCGGTCTTCCGCATGCTCGGGAAGTGAGTGCTCCGCGAGCTTCTCCTCGAGCTCCTGAATCTCGTTCTTGAACTCGTCGCGCTCGCCGAGCTCCTTCTGGATCGCGCGCATCTGCTCGTTGAGGTAGTACTCCTTCTGGGAGCGCTCCATCTGCTTCTTCACGCGCGAGCGGATGCGGCTCTCGACCTGGAGCACGTCGATCTCGCCCTGCAACAGGCCGTAGATCTCCTCGAGGCGGGCGCGCGCGTTCGTGATCTCGAGAATGCGCTGCTTCTCCTCGACGGAGAGATTCAGATGCGCGACCACGATGTCCGCGAGCCGCGAGGGCTCGGTCACGCTCGCGACCGTCTGCACCATTTCGGGCGGAACCTTCTTGTTGAGCTTCACGTAGCTCTCGAAGGCGGTGTTCACGCTGCGCATCAGCGCTTCGGTCTCGACGGTCTTCTCGTCGCTCTCCTCGATCACCTCGACGCGCACCGCGAGGAAGTCGTCGCCCTGACCCCAGTCGCGCACGCGCGCGCGGCGCTTGCCTTCGACCAGCACCTTCACGGTGCCGTCGGGGAGTCGCACGAGCTGCACGATCGAGCCGAGCGTGCCGATCGAGAAGATCTCGTCGCGCGCCGGGTCGTCGGACTTCGCGTCCTTCTGCGCCGCGAGCAGGAGCGTGCGGTCGCCGGCCATCGCGCGCTCGAGCGCGCGCACCGACTTCTCGCGGCCCACGAAGAGCGGCACGACCATGTGCGGAAACACGACGATGTCGCGGAGCGGGAGCAGCGGCACGAGCCCGCTCTTCGCGCCTGCGCCCGCGTCTCGCTCGTCCTCACCCTTGAAGAAGGCCATGCAGCTTCCTTATGCGCTCTCGGCGCGGTCGTAGACCATCATCGGCTCGGCGCCGTGGCGCACGACTTCTTCGTTGATGACGACTTCCGATACGTCGTCGCGCGAGGGGATGTCGTACATGATCTCGAGCATCATGTTCTCGAGGATCGAGCGCAGTCCACGCGCCCCGGACTTGCGCTTGATCGCTTCCTCCGCGACGGCGCGGAGCGCCCCGTCGGAGAAGCGCAGAGTCACGCCCTCCAGCTCGAGCAGCTTCTGATACTGCTTCACGAGCGCGTTCTTGGGCTCGGTCAGGATCTTGTAGAGCGCCTCCTGCGAGAGCTCCTCGAGCGTCGCCACGACCGGCAGGCGACCGACGAACTCCGGGATCATCCCGAACTTCAGCAGGTCCTCCGTCTGGATGTGCTTGAACAGCTCGCCCAGCTTGCGCTGTCGCTTCTTCAGCTCGGCGCCGAAGCCCATGCCCTGCACACCGATGCGCCGCTCGATCACGTCCTCGATGCCGTGGAACGCGCCGCCGCAGATGAACAGGATGTTGGTGGTGTCGACCTGCACGAACTCCTGCTGCGGGTGTTTGCGGCCGCCCTTTGGCGGGACGTTCGCGACCGTGCCCTCGATGATCTTGAGCAGCGCCTGCTGAACGCCTTCACCCGATACGTCTCGGGTGATCGACGGGTTCTCCGACTTGCGCGCGATCTTGTCGATCTCGTCGATGTACACGATCCCCCGCTGCGCGCGCTCGACGTCGTAGTTCGCGCCCTGCAGCAGGTTGAGAATGATGTTCTCGACGTCCTCGCCGACGTAGCCGGCTTCGGTGAGCGTCGTCGCGTCCGCGATCGTGAACGGCACGTCGATGATCTTGGCGAGCGTCTGGGCGAGCAGCGTCTTGCCCGAGCCCGTGGGGCCGAGCAGGAGGATGTTCGACTTCTGCAGCTCGACGTCGCCGACCACCGACTGGTTCTCGATGCGCCGGTAGTGGTTGTGCACCGCGACCGAGAGGATCTTCTTGGCCGATTCCTGGCCGACCACGTACTGGTCGAGGAACGACTTGATCTCCCGCGGCTTGGGGACCGAGGAGCTGCCCCGCTCGCTGTCGCGGCTCGCCTCTTCGGCGATGATGTCGTTGCACAGCTCGATGCACTCGTCGCAGATGTAGACCGTCGGACCCGCGATGAGCTTCTTCACTTCCTTCTGGCTCTTGCCACAGAAGGAGCAGGCGAGGTTCGTCCCTTCTTCTTTCTTCTTCATCCGCCCTGCTTTCCTTCCCCAGCGATACCGCGCGGTCCGCGCTCGTGGCGTGAAATGATCTTATCGACGAGGCCGTAGTCCAGTGCTTCGTGCGCCGACATGAAGCGATCGTCCTTCGTGTCCGCGTCGACCTGCTTCGGATCCTTGCCGCAATGCTCCCCGAGGATTTCGTTGATCTTGCCGCGCAGGGTCAGGAACTCCTGGGCGTGAATCTGTATGTCCGAAGTCTTGCCTTGGATACCGCCCCAGGGCTGATGGATCATGACGCGCGCGTGCGGGAGGCAGCTGCGCTTGCCCTTCGCGCCCGCGGCGAGCAGCACGGCCCCCATGCTGGCGGCCTGCCCCATGCAGATGGTCTGCACGTCGGGGTTCACGTACTGCATGACGTCGTAGATGCCCAGGCCGGCGTTCACGTCACCGCCGGGTGAGTTCACGTAGAGATAGATGTCCTTCTCGGGGTCGTCCGCCTCGAGAAACAGGAGCTGCGCGATCACGAGGTTGGCGACGTCGTCGTTGATGCCAGTGCCGAGCACGACGATGCGGTCCTTCAGCAGCCGCGAGAAGATGTCGTACGCGCGCTCTCCGCGATTGGACTGCTCGATCACCATCGGAATCAGCAACGACATCCCCTTCATTCTAGCGGATCCGCTTCGGCCGAATGCGCAGGCGGTCCAGTTTTCCTTTTCGATTCCGCGCGCTTACGCATCCGACAGCTTAGCTGCGTCGAGTGCGAATTCAACCGCCTTCTGCTCGAGTATTCCGGCGCGCAACGCGTCGAGCAGGCCGCGCTCGCGGTACTCGCGCTTGAGCTCGCCGAGCTTCTGTCCGTTTGCCTCGGCCATGCGCCCGAGTTGCTCATCGACATCGGCATCCGAGACCTCGATCGACTCGGCCTTCGCGATCACCGGTGCGAGCAGCGCGAGCTTGATCTCGTTCTCGACCTGCGGCCGCAGCTCCTCCGACCAGCGCTCGACGAGCTGCCCGAGTCCCTCGCGGGGAAGACGCGCGTTGCCGAGCTGTCCGAGCATGCGCCCGAGGCGCGCGCGCACCTGTGACTCGACCAGATGCGCGGGAATCGGGAACGGATTCGCCACGAGCAGCGCCTCGACGACCGCGCCGCGCTCGAGTCGCTTCTGCTCGGCAGCGCGACCCTCGGCAACGCGCCGCGCGATGTCGGCGCGCAGCTCCGCGAGCGTCGCGAAGCTCGAGACATCCTTGGCGAACTCGTCGTCCAGCGCGGGAACCTCGCGGCGCTTCAGCGCCACGAGCTTCACCTCGAAGCGAACCATCTTCCCGCGCAGCGTCTCGTCGGCGTGGTCCTCGGGCATCGCGACGTCGAAGGCGCGCTCGTCCCCGACCTGCATGCCCACGAGCTGATCCTCGAAGCCACCGAACGTGCGCCCGCCGCCGATCTCGATCTGAGCCTCGCGCGCGCTGGAGCCGGCGAACGGCTTGCCGTCGAGCTTCCCGGCGTAGTCGAGCACCGCGACGTGGCCGCGCGCCGCCGCGACGCCGCTCTCTTCCTCCACCACCTGGGCTTGGCGCTGCCGCATCTCCTCGAGGTGCGCGTCGACCGGATCCTGCTCGGGTACCGGGAGCGCGGGGCGCTTCACCTCGAGCCCGCGGACCTTCGAGATCTCGATCGCCGGCCGCACGTCGACCTCGGCGTCGTACATGAAGCGCGTCCCCGGCTTCGGCGGCTCGCCGGGCTGGAGGCGCGGCTCGCCGAGCACGTCGAGGTCCGAGTCCGTGATCGCCTTGCCGAGCGACTCCTCGACCAG
>DATFUE010000506.1:0-3760 GCA_035261165.1 Myxococcota bacterium | reverse complement strand
ATCCCGCAGGAGTACGAGCTCGACGGCCAGGACGGGATCAAGCAGCCGGTCGGGATGTCGGGCGTGCGGCTGATCGCGAAGGTGCACATCGTCACGGCGGCGGTGACTTCGGCGCAGAACGTGATCAAATCCGCGAACCGGGCCGGCCTGAACGTGATCGACATCGTGCTCGAGCCGCTTGCGTCCGCCGAAGCGGTGCTCGCCCCCGACGAGAAGGAGCTGGGCGTCGCGCTGATCGACCTCGGCGGCGGCACCACCGACCTCGCGGTCTTCGGCGACGGCTCGATCAAGCACACCGCGGTGCTCTCGCTCGGCGGCTATCACCTGACGAACGACGCCGCCGTGGGTCTGCGCACGCCTTTCGATCAGGCGGAGCGCATCAAACGCCGCTTCGGCTGCGCCGCGGCGCGCTACCTGCCGCGCGAGGAGCTGCTGACCGTTCCGAGCGTAGGCGGCCGCGCGCCGCGCGAAGTCTCGCGCAAGATGCTCTCGGAGTTTCTCGAGCCGCGGGTGGAGGAGATCCTCTCACTCGTGCGCGAGGAGCTCGCGCGCACCGGTCACCTCGACAAGATCCCGTCCGGGATCGTCGTCACGGGTGGGACGAGCGCGCTCGAGGGCTTGCCCGAGCTGGCCGAGGAAATCTTCGAGCTGCCGGTACGCCGGGGTACACCGCGCGGGATCGGTGGTCTCGTCGATCGCGTGCAAGGTCCCGAGTTCGCGACCGCCGTCGGTCTCGCGCTGTACGGATCGAAGCGCGCGGGCAAGCCGCGCTTCCGCGTCTACGACGGCTCCTCGTTTCGCAAGGTGAGAACGCGGATGCGCGAGTGGTTCTACGGAGAGATGCGCTAAAAATCTTCACGCCGGGTACACCGCAGCGCGCGAAAGCGAGTTACAGTGAGCCGGGGTTCATGGGGGGTTGAGAATGATCGAGTTCGAACAAGCGACGGACCTTCGCGCGCGGATCAAGGTGGTCGGCGTCGGAGGCGGCGGTGGCAACGCGGTCAACACGATGATTCGCGCCGGACTTTCCGGCGTCGACTTCGTGGCGACCAACACGGACGCGCAAGCGCTGTCCGAGAATTTGGCTGCGGCGAAGATTCACCTCGGCGAACGCGGCCTCGGCGCGGGTGCCGATCCGCGAGTCGGACGCAGCTCGGCGGAGAGCTCGCGCGAGCGACTGCGCGACGTGCTCGCGGGGGCGGACATGGTGTTCGTCACCGCGGGGCTCGGCGGCGGAACGGGCACCGGCGGTGCGCCGATCGTGGCCGAGGTCGCGAAGGAGCTGGGCGCGCTCACGGTCGCGATCGTGACGAAGCCGTTCCTCTTCGAAGGCGCGGTGCGCAAGCGCCAGGCCGAACAGGGGATCGACTCGCTGCACGACGTGGTCGACACGCTGATCACGATTCCGAACGACCGACTGCTGCAGATGGCGGGGCTCGACACGACGATGACGGAAGCGTTCCGCATCGCCGACGACGTGCTGCTGAATGCGGTGCAGGGAATCTCGGATCTGATCACGGTGCACGGCATCATCAATCTCGACTTCGCGGACGTGCGCACGATCATGAGTGAGATGGGCATGGCGCTCATGGGCACCGGCCGAGCGACCGGCGAAGACCGCGCGATCCGCGCGGCTCAGGCCGCGATCTCGAATCCGCTGCTCGAGGAGCTGTCGATCAAAGGCGCGCGCGGCGTGCTCGTGAACATCACGGGCGGGCCCGACATGAAGCTCCACGAGGCCAACGAGGCGGTGAGCCTGATCCACGAGGAGGCGCACGAGGAAGCGAACATCATCTTCGGGTCCGTCGTACAGGAGAACCTGCACGACGAGATCCGCGTGACGGTGATCGCGACGGGCCTCTCCGACGTGTCGCGCTCGCGCCGCAAGGTCGCGATCACGGAGAGCTTCGAGAACGTGCATCCGCTGCGCCTCCCGCTGCGCGAAGCGGCGTCGCCCGAGAGCCTGACCGAGGTCACGACGCTCGAGGTGCCGCTGCGTTCCTCCGCGAAGCTCGAGATGAACGGCACCGACGACTTCGTCTCGCCCTTCGAGGAGGAGTACGACGTTCCGGCCTTCATCCGCCGCTCGCGGGAAGCGGACTAGCGGGAGTTGCGAGGCAAGGGGCGGCGCGTGGGCCGCGCTTCGGCGCGTTTCCTCGCGCCGCTTCTGTTTCTCGCCGCCCTGAGCTGCACCTCCACCTCCGGCCCCGGCGACGCGCCCCGACCGGCGCCCGTCGGCGGCTCGCTCGCGCCGCTCTCGTTCTTCGACTACAAGCCGCTCGACCCCAGGACCGTGCAGATCCAGCCCGAGGGCCTGACGGTGGAGCAGAGCTGGGTGCTCGACCTGTACACGCTGTTCCATTCGCGCGACTTCAAGGCATTCCGCTTGGTGCTCTCGGACGAGAACGGCGGAGAGCGGATCGGACACCTCTTGATCCCGCCCGGTGACGGCCCCTTCCCGGCGGTCGTGGCGTTCGAGATCCTGGACGGCCCGCACGACGTCTCGGAGGGGATGGCGAAGGCGCTGGTGAACCGCGGCTACGCCGTCGCGCGCCTGGAGCGCCGCGCGCTCGACCTACCCCATCAGTCGAACGCAGATGTCGTGCGGGAGCGGCTGCGCGCGGGCGTGGTCGACGCGCGCCGGCTGCTCGACTGGTTGGTGACTCACCCGAAGATCGACGCGTCGCGCATGGCCGCGGCTGGCGTGTCCGTCGGGTCGATCCAGGCGCTGTTGCTCGCCGCTTGCGACCCGCGGATCCGCGGCGGCTTCTACCTGATGACCGGCGGCAACTTGCCGGAGATCTTCTACGACTCGAGCGAGACGCCGGTGCGCGAGTTCCGCGACCGGCTGATGGCCGCGCGAGGTTGGACCACCCGCGAGGAGTGGATCGCGGGTGTGAGGCCGATCACCGAACCGGTCGACCCGCTCACCTACGCGCCGTATCTCGACCCACGCAACCAGATGATCGCGTCGGGCCGCTTCGACACCGTGATCCCCTCCAGATACGCGCAACAGCTCTGGGAGGCTCTGGGACAGCCCCGCTGGACGAAGCTGCCCTGCGGTCACTACTCCGTGTTCCCGTTTTTCTGGTGGGCGGTCGGGCGTGGTGCCGATCACCTCGACTCACTGCTGCGCAACTAGGGGAATGGTGGCCGTCGGGCTATAGCCGGCGCCCCACTCTTCCGAAGGATCATGCAAATGGAAGCTGTGGAACCGAAGCCCGAGACCCAGAGCGCCCTTCCCCGCAACCTCCTGCTGGTTGCGACCTACCTCTTGCTCATGGCGCTGATCGCGATCTCGTACGCGTCCTAGAACGCGACGAGCGCCGCGGCCCGAGGGCGGGCGCCGCTTCGCGGTTCGCGCGGCAATGGCCGCACTGACGAGGCCCACATCTCGGGCCTCGCTCACAAGCTCGCTACGTGCCCGCCCTCGGGCCGCGGCTCTTGCCGGTTCGTGAAGCTCGTACCTGACGAGGTTACTTGCAGCTCCGAGCTGCCCCTTCGCGATCGCGTCGATTGGGCGCTGGCTTCGCCCCGAGGTGATCTCCTCGAGCACGATCACCCCGCCGCGCTTTTTCCCCTGACCGCGCACCGACCGAGTCGGCAAGAGCCGAGCTCGGAGCCACTCCTACGCGACCATGCCCTTCTTGTGCTCGAGCTCCTTCTGGACCCGCATCGCTTCGCGCTGCTCGTCCGTGAGTAGAGCCGTCGCGACGCTCGGGCGCAGGATCGAGTAGAAGGTCGGCACGACCGTGATCGC
>DATFUE010000505.1:0-3061 GCA_035261165.1 Myxococcota bacterium | reverse complement strand
GAGTGGGCTGGCGCTGCTCGGTTTGTGTGCACGCACGCGAGTCACTCGGCTAACGCGTTCCTGACCGACCGCTTCCGAGAGTTGGCGAACGCCTTCGCCGACGTGGGATGATCTCGCGCATGAGCGCGCGCACCCTCCGCGGCCGGGTCGCGATCGCCGGGGTCGGCGAGTCGGAGTACTCGAAGCGCGGCGCGGCGAAGGAGCCGGAGTTCGTGCTCGGGCTGCGCGCGATCCTCGCGGCGTGCGCGGATGCGGGGGTCGACGCGCGCGACGTGGACGGGTTCGCGTCGTACTCGAACGACCGCAACGAGCCGTCGCGCATCGCGGCGGCGCTCGACTGCAAAGAGCTGCGTTTCTCGAACATGCAGTGGGGCGGGGGCGGGGGCGGCGGCTCCGCCGCGGTCGCCAACGCCGCGGCCGCGATTGCCACCGGCTTGGCCGACGTCGTCGTCGTGTACCGCGCGCTCGCGCAGGGACAGTTCGGACGCTTCGGCGCGGGCGCGCGCCGCGAACGCGTGTCGGGGGACCCGGCGCTCTGGCTGCCGTACGGCTTGATGTCGCCGGCGCAGATGTTCGCGATGCGCGCGATGCGCCTGATGCACGAGCACGGCATCCGCCAGGAGGCGTTCCGCGCGGTCGCGCTCGCCTCCTACCGACACGCGCAGGCGAATCCGCGCGCGGTGATGCACGGCCGGCCGCTCACGGCCGAGGCGTACGACGAATCGCGCTGGATCGCGGAGCCGTTCCACCTGTACGACTGCTGTCTCGAGAACGACGGCGCGGCGGCCCTGGTGCTGGTCACCGCGGAGCGCGCGCGCGACGCGCGACACCCGCCGGTGTACCTGCTGGGCGCGGCGCAGGGCTCGGAGCGGCGCGCGGGCGCGGGCTCGCACAACAACCCCGACTACGCGACGGCGAGCTTCAAGACCGTCGCGCCGCGGCTGTACGAGATGGCGGGGCTGAAGCCCGCCGACGTCGACGTGGTGCAGAGCTACGAGAACTTCACCGGCGGCGTGGTCATGAGCCTCGTCGAGCACGGCTTCTTCGCGTACGAGGAGGCGAACGCCTTCTGCACGCTCGAGAGCTTCTCCGCACCAGACGGCCGCCTGCCGCTCAACACCAGCGGCGGCAACCTCGCGGAGTGCTACATGCACGGGCTCGAGCTGCAGCTCGAGGCGGTGCGGCAGATCCGCGGCAGCTCGACGGCGCAGGTGCCGGGCGCGCGCGTGGCGCTGGTCGCCTCGGGGCCGATGGTGACTCCCGTGAGTGACATGATTCTCGGCTCGGAGGACGCGCTGTGAACGCCGCGCTGCCCGAGGGCCTGCCCGCGCCGGCGCCGCTGCCGGACGGCCTCGACCGCCCCTATTGGGACGCCGCGCGCCGACACCGTTTGGTGGCGCAGCGCTGCAGCGCCTGCGCGACCTGGCAGTGGGGCCCCGAGTGGATCTGCCACGCGTGTCACTCGTTCGACGTCGGCTTCGCCGACGTGCCCGGGCCCGGGCGCATCTTCTCCTGGGAGCGCGTCTGGCACCCGGTGCACCCCGCGCTGGTCGAGGGCGTGCCCTACGTGGTCGTGCTGGTCGAGCTCCCCGGCGCGGGCGGCATCCGCATGATCGGCAACCTGGTCGGCGATCCGCGCGCGGCGGTGCGCATCGGCGCCGAGGTCGAGCCGGTCTTCGAGGATCACGGCGACTACACTCTGATCCAGTGGAGGACGCGATGACCAGTCCCGCGGCGACCCCGGCTCCGAGCGCTCGAGACGCGAACGACTGGCGCACCGCTACACCAGGATGTGACGGCTGGCCGCGCAGCGCGCGCGCCGGCGACCCGAACAAGTACTTCATGGTCTCGGCCGACACGCACGCGAACGAGCCCGCCGGCCTGTGGCAGCAGCGCATCGACGCGAGATACAAGAGCCGCCTGCCGCGCGTCGAGACCGACGCGAACGGCGTGCGCTGGAGCGTGATGGAGGGCTTCCGCCCGCAGAAGCTGCGTGACTCGAAGTTCCAGGGCGAGGACCTGATCCGCTCGAAGGCGGGCGCGGAGCCCGAGCAGCGCCTGCGCGACCTGCAGGCCGACGGCGTCGACGCGGAGGTCATCTTCCCGAACAAGGGTCTCTCGATGTGGGCGACGTCGGACCCGGTCTTCGCGAACGCGATGTGCCGCGTGTACAACGAGTGGGCCTGGGAGACGTTCGGGCCCTACTACCACGTGATGTCGCCGCTGGCCGCGGTCGCGACCGGCGACCTCGACGGCGCGATCGCCGAGATCGAGCGCACCGCGGCGCTCGACTTCCGCGGCTTCACCCTGCCGTGCAAGCCCAACTGGGGCGCGCACGACGCCGAGGCGCGCAACTACAACCTGCCCGAGTTCGACCGCCTCTGGGCCTGCGTACAGGCGACCGGGAAGCCAATCACCTTCCACGTCTCGACCGGCCGTGACCCGCGAGCCGCGCGCGGCGACGGCGGCGCGGTGATCAACTACGTCGCGCACTCACTCGCGCCGACCATCGAGCCGGTCGTGAATCTGTGCGCGTCCGGCGTGCTCGAGCGCTACCCGGGCATCCGCTTCGCCGCGATCGAGGCGGGCATTGGCTGGGTGCCGTGGGCGCTCGTCGCAATGGACGAGGGCTACCGCAAGCACCACATGTGGGCGTACCCGAAGCTCAAGGCGCTGCCCAGCGAGTATTTCAAGCGACACGGCGCTGCGTCGTTCCAGGAGGACGCACCGGGTCTCGAGCTGCTCGAACGCTTCGGCCTCGAGGACTGCTTCCTCTGGGCGAACGACTACCCGCACCACGAGGGCACCTGGCCGCACTCCGCCGCGGCGATCGAGCGCACGATGAGCGGACTCAGCGACGGTCAGCGCGCGAAGGTGCTGGGGCTGAATGCGGCCAGGCTGTTCGGCTTCGAGGTTCCGCGCTAGAAGGCGAAGCCGATCCCCGCGTTGTAGACGAAGCCCTCGTGCTGGTGGCCACTCAGGTTCGAATCGCCGAGCGGCATGCGCACGGCGAAGCGCAGCCAGGGCGCAGGCTGCTCGGCGTCGCGCGTCAGCGGGATCT
>DATFUE010000504.1:0-4122 GCA_035261165.1 Myxococcota bacterium | reverse complement strand
CGGGGAGGTTCTTCTTCCTGCCGCTGCACGGGGTACCCGGGGGGAAGGGCGAGGATCGCAAGGAGCGCTTCGCCGCCGGCGGCGCCTTCACGTCGCCGGAGACCGCGCGCGGCCTCGCATGGCGCCAGTACCAGCCCGACGCCGTCGAGACGGACTACACCGCGAGCGACGACGTCTTCGTGTATCTCCCCGACGAGCGCAAGGTGCGGCGCTCACCGCCGCAGAACGCCGAGGGCGTGTTCGTGCCGAGCTTCACGCGCGCGCGCTCGGTCGGGAACATCGGCATGACCCTGCCCGAGGGTCAGGCGTCGAACCTGGGGAATCCCTCGATGGCGGCGGCGGAGCCGCTGCGCAAGGGCTTCGTCGGACTGCTGATCCGCCCGAACGCCTACGTCTGGACCTTGGGCGGCGCGCGCGACGTGCTCGCGCCGGCGAACGTGCGCGCGTCCGGATACCCGCCCGACCCGAGCCGGAACTTCGGTCCGAGCGGTCTGTCACTCGCGTCGGATCGCTGGGACCTGCGCCGCGCGGTCGTGCTCGACGGGAAGCGGAAGACGCCCGACGGGAACGTGGCGAGTGTCTCGCTGTGGATCGACGCGCTCACGTTCCAGCCGCTGTACTGGATCTCGCGGCGCGGCAACGGCGCGGTCTACGAGGTCGGCATCTTCGCCCACCGCTTCAGCGCCGACGACCGCACGTCGGCGCAGTGGCAGGGAAACGGCTCGGGCTTTGGCGCGATGATCCCCGTCGGGCAGAGCTTCGCGGTCGCAGGCGAGGGCGGGGGCTGGCGCCGTGAGTCCTACGTGTTGGCGAGCGAGCCCCCACCGGACGAGGACGTCATGCAGTACCTCTCCGTTCAAGGGCTGCAGCGGAAGGGGCGCTGAGCGCCGCTTCAGGCGAAGCAGGCGAACAGCTCGTCGAATGCCTTCAGCTGATTTCCGACTGCGGACGACGGCACGAGGATCGGCGTGCGCACTCCCGCGTCGAACCAGGCCTCGAGCCCCTCGCGCACGCGGCGCACGGACCCGTAGAGGGTGACGTCGGAGAGCCAACGATCGGTCATCAGCCGCGGCACCTCGTCGTAGTTCTTCGCGGCGAGCGCCTTCTCGATCGCGTTCATCTCGTCCACGTAGCCGGCCTCGCGCCAGTAGTTGCGGTAGTTCGGCATCGACACGTAGCCGATCAGCGTCTTGCGATTGACCGCGGCAGCCGCGGCCTCGTCGTCCGAGATGCACGTAGGGATCATGTCGCCGATGAAGAACCGCGGATCGTTCGCCTTCTCGGCCGGCAGCACGGAGAGAGACTCGTGCATGTGCGAGCGGGCGGCGTTCGCGAACACCAGCCCGTCCGCGACCTCGGCCGCCAGCGCGATCATCCTCTTGCGCAGGGTCGCGAGCACGATGGGCGGCAGCTCGCCGACGCGCGGAGCCCCCCGCAAACCCGCGATGAACGCGCGCATGTCGCCGAGCGGCGGGCCGGCCTTCACTCCGAGGCGATCGAGCGCCGGTCCGTGTGACACGCCTACCCCGAACGCGAAGCGCCCCGCGGAGAGCTCGTGCACCAGCGACGCGGTCTGGGCGTAGTCGACGGCGTGTCTCAGATAGATGTTCGCGATGCTCGTCCCGAAGGGGATGCGCTCGGTCGCGAGCGCGAGCGCCTCGCACAGGCCCAGGCCGTCACCGAAGCTCGGACAGTAAATTCCAGAAAATCCCTTCCGCTCTATCTCGCGTGCCAGCTCGAGCGTGGCTCTGCGCCGAGACGGCACCGCGGCAAGACTGACGGCTGGAAGCGCTCTGCTCATCGTGTCCCCTCCGGTGGGCAGTTTACCCGGTCGCCGAGGACGGCGTCGCGGACCCGTTCGCGACTGATTCGAGATCCATAGGGAGTTCGGGTGCTTGACCTCGGATCCTGCACAGCCACGCAGCGCCACCTCCGAGGTGCGGTAGTCGACTATCCAGAAGGAACGCCCACTCGTCACCGCGCATGTGCGCGCCGCCAAGCCCGCACCTGTGGAGCTTTTGTCTCCACTTCGCCCGAATTTCCTGTAGGATTCGGCCAAGCCTGCAGTTGGCAGCCGCAGATCTGCAAATGATTGTGTGACGCGCGCGATTCAGCTGAGACTGCTCCCCGTCGTTGTCCCGGGCCCTTCATCGCTGGCATCATCTTTGCGTGGGCACGGTCACACACGAAAGTGTCGGGAGCAATTGGGCTTCTCGGGCGACGACGGAGTAGCGGAATGAGGATCGCGGTTCTGGGGGGCGGCGTCGCCGGGCTCAGCTGCGCGCACTACTTGGCGCGCGCGGGCCACACGCCGCTGGTCCTCGAGCCGTCGGCCGCGCTGGGACAGCTCGGCTCGCCGATCGTCCATGAGGGGCTGCGCATCGATCGCTTCTCGAATGCCCTGCGCAACACCGACACAGCTCTGTGTGGCTTGCTGGCGGACCTCGGCGGCCTCGGCCGGATCGCATGGCGACCGACGCGATCCGCGGTATCAATGAATGGCGCTTTCTACCCAGTGAGCTCCGCGACCGACCTTCTGCGCACCGCCGGCCTCGCGCGGCTCTCGAGTCGCGACCGGCTGCGCGCGGGTCTCGGTCTCGCTTACGCGACTCAGCTCAAGCGCTACGCGCTCGACCTACACGGCGTTCCCGCGGCGGAGTGGCTGCCGCGCGTGTTTGGCCGCAGCGTGTACGAGACCTGGTGGCGCCCGTTCCTCGAGGTTCGCTTCGGTGACTACGCGGACTCGGTTCCGGCGTACTGGGTGTGGCGCCAGCTGAACTCGTATCAGACCGGCCGGCGCGAGGTCACCGGCTATCTGCGCGGTGGCATCGGCTGGCTGGGCGAGCGCTTGCGCCGCTCGATCGAAGCGCGCGGGGGCGAGGTGCGGCTGCACGCGTCGATCACGGCGGTCGAAAGCTCCGCAACGCACTGCGCGGTCGAAGTGGACGGGATGGAGCGGCGCGTGGACGCCGTGGTCTCGACGCTTCCGCCCGGAGAGCTCGCGAAGCTCGCGGGCGGGCTCCTGGCGCGCGAGCTCCCGAACCTCGACGTGCCGTATCAGGGCCAGGTCACCGCGCTCGTGATCCTGCAGCGGCGCCTGGGCGAGTACTACCAGACCGCGTTCATGGACCCCGCTCTGCCCTTCCAGCGCACGGTCGAAGCGACTCACGTGGTTCCCGCGGAGTCACTCGGCGGGCGCCACCTGCTCTACGTGCGCAACGAGTGCGGCCCGCACACCGACGCCTTCAAGCTGCCGGACGACGTCGTGCGCAAGCAGGCGCTCGCGAGCCTGCGGCAGTGGTTTCCCTCGTTCGACGCCCGCGACGTCGAGGCCGTGCACATCTCGCACAACGACGCCGCCGAGCCGATCACGCTGTTCGGGGATCTGCGGCGCACGATCCCCGGGCGCATCGCCAACACGCGCGTATTTCTGTGCACCGCCGCGCAGGCCTATCCGCGCCGCGTGGGCTGGGACACGGAAGTGACTCTGGCGCGCGAGACATCGGCGCTCGTCACCGCCTGCGCGGCCTGAATACACGAGTTCCGCCGCGCGTACCGGAGGGGTTGCCCATGTCCGCCGTCTCCATGAAGTCACTCGTCCTCGTCGGCCACGGCGCCGTAGCCCGCGACTGGCTCGAGGCGGCCGCGGAGCTCCCGGAGCTCGAGATCGACGCGGGCGTCGACCCGGATCCCGAGCGGCGCGCCGCGCTCGAGGCGCGGGGCGTGCGCGCATTCGCAACCGTGGCCGAGCTGCTCGCGGCGCAGGGCGCGCCGGACGTCGCGGTTCTGTGTACGCCGCCCGCGCTCCGGCTCGAGACCGCCGAGCCGCTGCTCCGCGCGGGGACCGACTTGTTGATCGAGCCGCCGCTCGCGACCACGCCCGACGACGCGGACCGGATCGCGGAGCTGGCCGAGCACATTGACCGCGTCGTGCTGACGATCTCGCGCTTCCGCGCGGAACCGGGCTTGAGTCTGGCGGCGGAACGCATCGCGGCGGGGGCGATCGGGCGCATGTGCGCGCTCGAGATCGCGCTCTCGCACAAGCGCGACGCGCGCGCCGGTTGGCGCGGCGACCCGGCCCTCTCCGGCGGCGGCGTGCTGCTCGAGCTCGGCGGCGACGCG
>DATFUE010000503.1:0-4417 GCA_035261165.1 Myxococcota bacterium | reverse complement strand
GGCGGTGCGGCTCATGCTCGAAGCCGAGCCCGAGCTCTGCGTCGTCGGCGAGGCAGGCGACGCCGAGACCGGGGTGCTGGAGATCGCGCGGCTGCAGCCGGACGTCGCGATCGTCGACCTGAAGCTGCCGGGCAACCCGGGCCTCGTCGCGATCCCGAAACTCATCGCGGCGTCGCCGAGGACCGCGGTCATCGCGTTCACCATGTATGCCAATTCGGCCTACGTGTACGAGGCGATGCACCGCGGTGCGAGCGCCTACGTGCTGAAGAGCGCCAGCAAAGAGGAGTTGATTCGAGCCGTGCGCGCCGTGCATACGGGCTCGGGTTTCCTGCAGGCAGAAGTCACGAAGCCCCTCCTGCAGCGGCTCGCGCTCGAGTCGAAGGCCGGCGCCGGCCGCAGCGCGCCCAGCGCGCGCGAGCTGCAGGTGCTCGAGCTCGTCGGCGAGGGCAAGAGCAACAAGGAGATCGCGCTCGCGCTCAGCATCTCGGACGAGACCGTGAAGACGCACCTGCGCCACCTGTACGAGAAGCTCGGTGTCTCCGACCGCGCTCAAGCCGTCGCGATCGCGCTGCGCCAGCAGATGATCGACTGAGTCCCCCCGCAGCCGACGATCGATTCGTCGGCTCACCCGCAGCCGACGATTGATTCGTCGGCTCACCCGTTCAGGGGATTGTCGGCCTGGACCTGCGCCGCGTACTGTGCGCGCCATGCCGGCGAAGCGCGCGCTCGTGATCGGGGGCAGCATCGCGGGGCTCGTCGCAGTGGGCGCGCTCGCGCGCCACTTCGAGCGCGTGACTCTAGTCGAGCGCGACACCTACCCGGACACACCGGCGCCGCGCAAGGGCACGCCGCAGGCGCGACACGTCCATGTGTTGCTGAAGCAGGGCGAGGCCGCGATCGAGCGGCTCTTCCCGGGGCTGTTTGCCGAGCTGGTCAGTCGCGGCGGACAGCGGGTCGACACCGCGGGCGACGCGCGCTGGTTCTACTTCGGCGGCTGGAAGGCGCGCTTCGAGAGCGGCATCGAGATGGTGAGTCAGAGCCGCGCGCTGCTCGAGTGGACGCTGCGCCGCCGCGTGCTGGCGCTCGGGAACAGCGAAATCGTCGCGGGCGATGTCCAGGGCCTCGACGCGCCGACACGGGAGCGTGTACGCGGCGTGCGCGTCCACCGTCCCGACGGAGGAGCGGAGACCATCGCCGCGGATCTGGTCGTCGACGCGAGCGGCCGGGGCTCGCGTATGCCGCACTGGCTGGAGCAGCTCGGCTGCCGCGCGCCGCCCGAGTCCGAGGTGAAGGTCGACGTCGGCTACGCGAGTCGCTTCTACGCGCGCACCGACGCACCGCGCGACTGGACGGCGCTCCTGTGTCATCCGCGCCATCCCGACACGCGTTGCGGCGTGCTGCTCCCGATCGAGGACGGGCGCTGGATGCTGACCTTGGTCGGCTGGTTCGGCGATCACCCGCCCGCGGCCGAGGCGCCGTTTCTCGCTTGGGCCAAGAGCCTCGCCGTTGCGGACCTCTACGAGGCGGTGAAGGACGCGGAGCCCGTCTCCGCCGTGGCGCTGCACCGATTTCCATCCAATCGCCGCCGTCACTTCGAGCGTGTACCCGCTCTGCCCGACGGCCTCGCGGTGCTCGGCGACGCGGCGTGCAGCTTCAATCCCGTGTACGCCCAGGGGATGGCCGCCGGCGCTCTGGGCGCGGCGGCGCTCGACTCACTCCTCGAGCGGGAGGGCGGCAGCGCGCGGCCGGGCTTCTCGCGGCGTTTCCAGGCGCGGCTCGCGCGAGTCACGGACTCGCCCTGGCTGCTCGCGACCGGCGAGGACTTCCGCAGCCCGAAGGCCGAGGGACCGCGGCCCGCATTCATGCCGCTGCTGGCCTGGTACACCGCGCGGGTTCACGAGCTGACCTGGCGCGATCCCTTCGCCGCCCAGCGCTTCCTCGAGGTCATGCACCTGGTGCGCCGGCCGGCCGCCCTCTTCCACCCGCGCATCGCACTGCGCGCGCTCACGACTCTCTAGGAGTGACTGATGTCGCATTGGCTGAACGAGAAACAGCTGCGAGAGACGGCGCCGGCCGAGAGCGCGGCGATGCGCTCGCCGATTCCGACGCAGGTCGTCTCGAACGGCGAGTACGTTCCGAGCCCACAGAGCACGCAGCAGAGGCAGGTCGAGCGAGTGATCGGCGAGCTCGCCGACACGCACGGCCGAAGGCTGGGACTCGATCGGCGCCAGTTCCTGAAGACGACCTGCGGCATGGCCGCCGCGTTCGTCGCGATGAACCGGGTGTACGGCAATCTCTTCTCGGTCGGCGTCGCCGAGGCGGCCGAGCCCGCGGCGGCGGCGGAGCGGCTCGCGGCGCTCTCCGGGCAGCCCGTGGTCGACGTGCAGCTCCACTTCCTGCGCGAAGACTTCAACTGGGACGGGATCCTCGTGCTCGGCGAGTGGGCGAAGAAGTGGAACCCGGTGCTCGAGCGAGAGGGAGTCAGTCTGCGCCGCTACAAGCTCGAGAACTTCGTCAAGGAGGTGTTCCTCGACAGCGAGACTCGGATCGGCCTGATCAGCGGGGCGCCGTCGGACGACCCCTCGCACGGGGTCATCGGCAGCGCGGAGCTGGCACGCGCGCGCGACACCCTGAACGCGGTCGCCGGCTCGCGGCGCGTGCTGTCGCACTCGATCCTGCGGCCGGGTCAGCCGGGCTGGATCGAGGAGATCGACCGCGCGCTCGCCGAGTGGAACCCGGACAGCTGGAAGGGCTACACCGTGGGCGACCCGCTCGCGCCGTCCGAGTGGCCGTGGCGCATGGACGACGAGAAGCTGACCTACCGCGGCTACGAGAAGATCGCGAAGTCGAACCGGCGCATCGTCTGCGTGCACAAGGGTCTCCTGCCGGCCGACTACGAGACCTCGACGAAGCACTGGCGCTACGCGATGGTCGACGACGTCGGCAAGGCCGCGAAGGACTGGCCGCAGCTGACCTTCGTGATCTATCACTCCGGGCTGAAGCCGTTCCTCACGCCGCCCGACGAGTCACTCGCGCAGTTCGAGAAGACCGGGCGCATGGACTGGGTCAGCGATCTAGCCGAGGTCCCGGCGAAGTACGGAGTCACGAACGTGTATGCCGAGCTCGGCACCTCGTTCGCGACCGCCGCCGTGACTCATCCGCGCCATTCCGCGGCGCTCCTCGGCACGCTGATCCGCGGCATGGGGCCGGATCACGTGCTCTGGGGTACGGACTCCGTCTGGTACGGCTCGCCGCAGTGGCAGATCGAGGCGTTCCGCCGCATCGAGATCCCGGAGGACATGCGCAAGAAGCGCGGCTTCGCGGCGCTGGGCGCCGCGGACGGCCCGGTCAAGAGTGCGATCCTCGCCGGGAACGCCGCAAAGCTGTACGGAATCGATCTCGCGAACCTGGCCGACACGAGTCGGAACGATTCACTCGCCGTCGCGAAGCGCGAATACGAGAGCGCCGGCAGCGACCGAAGCAACGCCGCCTACGGATTCATCCGCCGGGCGAGCCAGGAGACATGATGGCATCGAACCCCGAGAAGACCGTACGCAACTTCCTCGCGGCCTGGCCGCGCAAGAACGTCGACGAGCTGATGAGTTACTTCACCGACGACGCCGTGTATCACAACGTCCCCGTGGCGCCCGTGAAGGGCAAGGACGAGATCCGCAAGGTGTTCGAGGGCTTCGTCGGCGCGTTCTCGATCGAGCTGATCGTGATCAACGCAGCGGCGAACGGAAATCTGGTGTTCACCGAGCGCGTCGACCGCTTCGACATGAACGGGAAGCGGTTCGACCTACCGGTGAACGGCGTGTTCGAGCTGCGCAGCGGGAAGATCGCCTCGTTCCGCGACTACTTCGATCTCGCCGCGTTCGAGCGCCCGAGCGGCCTGAAGCTCTGACCGGACGCCATGGTACGGTGACGTCCGGAGGAGGGTCGGATGTCGCTGCGCGTGGTCGGTGCCGGGCTGGGTCGCACGGGAACGATGTCGCTGAAGGTCGCGCTCGAGAAGCTGCTCGGCGCGCCCTGCTACCACATGCTCGAGGTGTTCTCGCACCCCGAGCACGCGAGTTACTGGACGGCGGCGGCGCGCGGCCAGATGCCGGATTGGGACGAGGTATTCAAGGGCTACGTCGCGGCGGTCGACTGGCCCCCGTGCGCCTGGTGGCCGGAGATCTCGGCGAAGTATCCCGACGCGATCGTGCTCCTGTCGACGCGTGACTCGGCCGAGACCTGGTGGGGGAGCGCCAACGCGACGATCTTCGGCGGCATCGATCGCGCGCCCGAAGGCCCGTTCCGCGAGATGGTCCAGGCGATGTTCGCTTCGCGCTTCACGCCGCACATACGCGACAAGGCCGCCTCGATCGCGGCGTACGAGAGGCACAACGCCGAGGTGCGCAGGCGGGTGCCGAAG
>DATFUE010000502.1:0-20893 GCA_035261165.1 Myxococcota bacterium | reverse complement strand
AGCGCGGTCGACACCGGAATGGGTTGACTCGCGCGCGCGGGTTCGGAGAGCATGGCCGCCGCATGTCGGCACCCGCGGCGTTCTCGGACGGCTATCGGCGATACGCGCTGTTCGTGCTGCTCTCGGTCTACATCATGAACTTCGTGGATCGGCAGATTCTCTCGATCCTCGCGGAGGACATCCGCAAGGAGATCGAGCTCAGCGACACCGCCCTCGGCTTCCTCTCCGGCATCGCGTTCGCGCTGTTCTACACGTTCGCAGGCTTGCCGATCGCGCGCTGGGCCGACACCGGATCGCGTCGCACGATCATCTCGCTCGCGCTCTTCGTGTGGAGCGGCATGACCGCGCTCACCGGGCTCGCGCAGGGCTTCGGGCAGCTCGTGGCGGCGCGTGTCGGCGTCGGTATCGGCGAGGCGGGCGGTAGCCCGCCATCCCACTCACTCATCTCCGATCTCTATCCGCCGGAACGGCGCGCGACCGCACTCGCGATCTACTCGCTCGGCATCCCGATCGGGGGCGCGCTCGGCTCGATCCTGGGCGGCTGGCTCGGCCAGAAGTACGGCTGGCGGATCGCTTTCATGGCGGTCGGCATCCCCGGCGCACTGCTCGCGGTGATCGTGCGACTCACTCTCCGCGAGCCACCCCGGGGAAGATTCGACGCGGTGCAGGCAGTGACTGCCGAGGCGAGGGAGAGCGTCCGCGACGTGCTCCGTTTCATGATGCGGCTGCCGTCGTTCCTGCACATGGCGTTCGGCGCTTCGCTTCACGCGTTCTACGGCTACGGCGCAGCGTACTTCGTGCCGGTGTTCCTGATCCGCGTGCACCACATGGACAAGCTCGAGGTCGGGGCCTGGCTCGGCGGCATCGCTCTGACGACCGGAGTGATCGGCATCTCGCTGGGCGGCGCGATCTCGGACCGGCTCGCCGCGCGCGACCCGCGCTGGTACATGCGCGTGCCCGCATTCGCGTCCGCGCTCGCGATCCCGTTCGCGGTGATCTTCTATCTGTGGCCCGATCCGCGCACCGCGATCTTGCTGTCGGTGCCCGGAACGCTGTTGGGCGGTGTGTATCTCGGACCCACCTTCGCGATGACTCAGACACTCGTGAAGCCGCAGATGCGCGCGCTCGCCTCCGCGATCCTGCTGTTCATCATCAACCTGATCGGGCTCGGCGGCGGCCCGCTCATGGTCGGGATCGTTTCCGACCGCTTGAAGCCGATGTACGGCGACGAGTCCGTGCGCTACGCGCTGCTGTGGATCGTCACGGTGGGCGCGGCTTGGGCGACGCTCCAATATCTGCTCGCTGCCCGGACGCTCGAGCGCGACCTCCAAGCCAAGCACGCCTGAGCCGTCCAATGATCGCTTTGATTTCCCAGTAGTTCACAGTAGGGGTAGACTCGGCTTCGTTCTCTCTCGAGCAGTCCCCCATCTCCCGAACTGCTCGGGCCCGCGCGCGTTACGAGGCTCACTGGCGCGTCGACCCTGGGCAAAAGGATGCAGCCATGAGCGCCGCCACGACGAACGCGATCCCCACGGGTCGAATCGGCGAGAACCGGCACATCTGCGCTTTCTTCCACGGAGAGGAGGAGCGCTACCGGGTCCTCCTGCCGTTCATCAAGGAAGGCTTCGAGCGCGGCGAGAAGGCCTTCCACATCGTGGACCCGAAGCAGCGCGTCAGTCACGCGCAGCGCCTGGAGTCTGTCGGCATCGACGTCATCGGGGCCGTGGCCGACGGTCGCTTCGAGCTCCGCACTTGGGAGGACGCCTACTTTCGCAGCGGATATTTCGACCAGGAAGCGATGCTTCGCTTGCTCGAGGATGCGCTCTCGGTCGCGAAGCTCCGCGGCTTTCCGCTGACTCGACTGATCGCCAACATGGAGTGGGCGCTGGAGAATCGGCCGGAGTCCGACGACTTGATCGAGTACGAGACGAAGTTCAATCACCAGTTTCCCAACTGCGTCGACTGGGTGCTGTGCACCTACGACCTGTCTCGCTTCGGCGCGGACATCGTGATCGACGTGATGCGCACCCACCCGCTGATCCTGATCGGCGGCGTGCTGCACGAGAACCCGTTCTTCGTCCCGCCCGACCGATTCCTGCGCGAGCTCCGCGAGCGCAACGTTCTCGGCGGGTAGTGTCCAGGCCGATGGACAGCGACTTGCAGCGGCAAGTCGAGGTTCTTCAGGGTTGCATCAACGACCTCGTGAGCTTGTTGGCGCTGCCCGCGCTGTGGAGCGGGCGGGACCCGAGCCACGTCGTCGAGACGCTGCTCAGCGTGCTGTCACGCATGCTGCGCCTGGATTTCGCCTACGCGCGTCTGAACTCGTTCGCGGCGCTGGGCGAGCCTGTCGAGCTCCTGCGAGTGCAGCGGGGCCGCAAGCCCGCGCCGCCGGCGCGCGACGTCGGTCTGGCGCTCGAGCCGTGGTTCTCGCCGAACGCGCCGACACTCGTCTGTGTGATTCCGAACCCGGTCGGCGAAGGGGAGCTTCCCATCCTGCAGAGCTGGCTCGGCTTCGAGAAGGGCGGCGGCGTCGTCGTCGTGGGCGCGGAGCGCGGCGACTTTCCGAGCGACATCGAGCGGCTCCTGCTGAACGTCGCGGTGAGTCAGACGGTGATCGAGCTGCAGCGCGGGCAGGTCCTCGCCGAGCACAATCGCGCCGAGGAGAACCGGCGCCAGCGCAATCGGCTCCAAGCCGAGAACCTGTACCTGCGCCAGGAGCTCGACAGCGAGCGGAACTTCGGAGAGATCGTCGGCGGGAGCGCCGCCCTGCGCAGCGTCGAGAAGCTGATCGAACAAGTTGCGCCGACGAACGCGTGCGTGCTCATCCAGGGCGAGACGGGGACCGGCAAGGAGCTCGTCGCGCGCGCAATCCACCGCTTGAGCGGCCGCAACGAGCACGCTTTCGTGAAGCTCAACTGCGCGGCGGTTCCGACGGGCTTGCTCGAGGCCGAGCTCTTCGGGCACGAGAGGGGCGCATTCACCGGCGCGATCGCGCAGCGCATCGGCCGCTTCGACCTCGCGAATCGCGGCACGCTGTTCCTCGACGAGGTCGGCGAGATCCCGCTCGAAATTCAGGCGAAACTACTGCGGGTGCTCCAGGAACAGGAGTTCGAGCGGCTCGGCAGCACACGCACGATTCACGTCGACGTGCGCATCGTCGCGGCATCGAATCGAGACCTCGCGGAGATGGTCGCCGAGCGGACCTTCCGCAGCGACTTGTACTACCGGCTGAAGGTCTTCCCGATCCTCGTTCCGCCGCTGCGCGAACGGGCCGAGGACATTCCCCTGTTGGTGCAGCATTTCATCGACCACCACGCGCGTCAGCTCGGGAAGCCCGTCACAGGCATTTCCCAAGCGACGATGGCGGCTCTCACCGGGCAGAGTTGGCCGGGCAACGTGCGCGAGCTCGAGAACTTCATCGAGCGCAGCGTGATCCTTTCGACCGGCGCCACCCTCGAGGTCCCGCTCGGTGAGCTCGCCCTCGTCTCGGAACAGACGAGCGCGAAAGGCACGCTCGAGGAGGTCGAGCGCGCCCACATCCTCGACGCGCTGCGCGCGAGTGACTGGGTGCTGGCCGGTCGCGCAGGTGCCGCGGCGAAGCTCGGGCTCGCGCGCACCACGCTGCAGCACAGGATGCAGAAGCTCGGTATCGCACGCCCGGCGTGATGCCCGCCTTCGGGCACCCCTGGCCTAGGGCCGGCAGCGCTCGCTTTTGCGACGCACGTCACACGCGCTCCCGCGAGGCATGGCGATTGCTGGGCAACTCCTCGTCCAACCAAGGAGGCCCCCCGTGCAAACCACCGACTCATTCGCCCAGCACGCCGCGGAATCACATCGCCCGCTCGATCCCCTCGTCCTCCTCGACGCCAGGGCCGTCCGAATGCCGTGCAAGCGCGGCGCGGAGATCTGTCGCGCCGGCGAGATCGCGAGGTTCTGGTACCGGATCGCCTCCGGCATGGCGCGCCAGTGCGCGCTCTCCGCCGATGGCAAGCGACAGATCGTGGACTTCCTTGCGCCCGGCGACTTCTTCGGCTTCTCGAGCACGGACGAGCAACCCTTCACGGTCGAAGCCATCGTCGCTGGCACGTGGTTCCTGCGCTATCCGCGCTCCCAGGTCGAGCAGCTGATCGACGCGCATCCGCGACTCAGCGAGCGGTTCCGGAAGCTCGCCTTTGCCGCTCTCTCCCGCATGCAGGCGCGAATGCTCCATCTCGGGCGCACGACCGCGCAGCAGAAGGTCGGCTCGTTTCTGGTCGAGATGTCCGAGCGCTCGGCGCAGAGCCCCGACCACGAAGTCCGGCTGGGCATGACTCGCTACGACATCGCCGACTATCTCGCACTCTCGGTCGAGACGGTGTCGCGAACGCTCACGGAGATGAAGCGTGCCGGCCTGATCCGCTACAGCGAAGCGCGCGCGATCCAGATCCTCGACCGCGACGCGCTCGAGGACCCGGAGCTCGGCTACAGCTGAGGAACGACCCTAGGCCGAGCGCGACCGGGTCCTCTGGCGGCGGAACGGGAGATAGTCGACCCCGCCGCCCTGCGGCGGAATCGGCTGCCGGTACAGAGTCATGAGCCGCAGCACGTCCGATGGGATGTCGGTGGTCACGGCCAGGCCGAGCCCCTGTGCCTCCTCGGCGCGGATCGGGTAGTCGTGAGTCCAGGTGCCGGTCGACATCTTCTCGGCGAGCGCGTCCGCCTTCTCCGGCGCCATGCGCCCGTCGAGGAGCTCGCGCACCGCTCGCTTCACTTGCACGATCGCCTTCCTCGCGACGTCCGAGAGCGCCACGGTGCGGTCGTCGATCTCGGAGATCGGCTTCTGCTCCATCACCTTCAGGAGCGACGCGGCCGGGAGCTCGCCCAGCTGAGGGTCGACCGGGCCCAAGACCGCGTTGCGCGACATGACGATCTCGTCGGCGGCGAGCGCGATCAGAGTCCCGCCGGACATCGCATAGTGCGGGACGAAGATGGTGACCTTGCCCTTGTGGCTGCGGATCGCGCGCGCGATCTGCAGCGCCGCGAGCACCAGCCCACCCGGCGTGTGCAGCACGAGGTCGAGCGGCACGTCGTCGTCCGTCATCTGGATCGCGCGCAGGACCTCCTCGGAGTCGTTCACGTCGATGTAGCGCATCACCGGAAAGCCGAGGAAGCGCATCGTCTCCTGGCGGTGAACGAGCAGGATCACGCGCGAGTTTCGCTGCTCTTCCAGCGCGGCGATCTTTCGCTTGCGCATCGCCTCGAGCATGCGCTGCTGCATGACTGGCTGCAGCGTCGAGAGCATGAAGAAGATCCAAAAGAGATCCATCACGGACACGAGTGCTCCTTTCGGACTCAGCGATTGCCGGACGGGGTGAAGCCCAGCGTACCCTCGTCGGCGCCGTAAGGCCGGTACGCGCGGGGCGACAGGCGAAGCGGTGGGGCGAGCGCCCAACCCGCGACGAATCCGCCGATGTGCGCCCACCAGGCGATGCCGCCCCCGAGCGCCTGCGTGAACAGAGACAGCGTGCCCTGCAGCAGCTGCATCGCGAACCAGAAACCCGCGAAGGCAAAGGCCGGAATGTCGTAGAAGAGGGGCAGGAACAGCACGGGCACAGCGACGACCAGGCGCGCGTGCGGAAAGAGCCGCGCGTAGCAGCCGATCACCCCGGCGATCGCGCCCGACGCGCCGAGCGCCGGAACCATCGAGCTCGCGTTGAACAGCACGTGGGTCGCCGACGCCAGCACGCCGCACGCGAGATAGAAGAGCGTGTAGCGGAGCTTCCCGAATCGATCCTCGACCGCGGGGCCGAAGATCCAGAGCGTCCACATGTTCACGATCAAGTGGAACCAGCCACCGTGCAGGAACGTGTTGCTGAGCAGCGGGAGAAACTCGCCCTCGCGGAGCTCGAGCGCCGGCACGAGCGCGTAGCGGTAGAGGAACGCTTCGAGGCGCTCGGGGCCGAGGCTCACCTCGACGAGGAACGCGAGACAGTTCAGCGCGATGAGCGTCGCCGTCGCGACGGGCGGGAACCGGACCGGCACCGGCGCTTCGATGGGAATCAAAGTGACTCAAAGCCTGCCCGGCGCAGCTGTCGATCGCATTGATCGAGATCAACGCGCGGCCCGGCCCGCGGAGCGACTCTCGGGCCAGGAGGTGTCCTCGATGCAACTACGAGCTCTCGACCGTGGGTCGTTCGGTTTTCTCGACCGGCTGCGACGCGCGCAAGACGAGTTGAATCGCTTCCTCGGTGCGCTGCCGCTCGCGCAAGCGAGCGAGTTCCCACCCGTGAACGTCTGGGCGAACGCCGACGGCGCGATCGTCACCGCGAAGCTGCCCGGCCTCACGCCGGAGCAGCTCGAGATCACCGTGCACCAGGACACGCTGGTCCTGTCCGGGAAGATCGAGCCCGAGGCGTTCGCGAAGGACGCGATCGTGCACCGCCGCGAGCGCCCGAGCGGGCCGTTCACGCGCACGATCGCGCTGCCGTTCAAGATCGACGCCGAGAAGGTCTCGGCGCGAGCCTCGCGCGGAATTCTCACGCTCGAGCTGCCGCGGCCCGCGATCGAGAAGCCGCGCCAGATCCGCATCGCGCGCGCCTAGCCGGGAGAGGAGAACACTCGTGAGCGATACAGAAAAGGCGGGGAGCCAGAAGCAGACCGAGGCCCAGAAGGACGCCCCGGCGCAGAACGAGCGGCCCGTGCTCGTGCCGCCGACCGACATCTACGAGACCCAGGACGCCGTCGTGCTCTTGCTCGACGTGCCGGGCGCGGCGCCCGACTCACTCTCGGTGACGCTCGCGGCGCGCGTGCTCACGATCTCGGCGCAGACCGTGCCCACGGCGCCCGAGGGCTACGCGCTCGTGCACTCGGAGTACGCCGAAGGCGACTACGAGCGCTCGTTCGCGCTCTCCGAGCAGGTCGACCGGGAGCGGATCGCCGCCGAGTTCCGCGAAGGCGTGCTGCGCGTGACGCTGCCGAAGGTCGGCGCGTCGGCCGTGAAGCGCATCGCCGTGAAGGCGGCGTGAAGGAGAACGACATGAAGATCACCGACCTGGTTCCCTGGCGCCGAGGCGAGAGCGTTCCCGTGCGCCGCTCAGGCGCGGCGCCGGCGCGCGAGCTGCAGCTCGATCTGAACCGCGCCTTCGACGACTTCTGGCGCTGGATCGAGGCGCCGGGGTTCGGCGGGAACGGCGAGTTCTCGAGTGTCTCGCTGCCGCGCGTCGACTTGCGCGAGAGCGAAGGCGAGGTCGAGGTCGTCGCCGAGCTTCCCGGCATGGACGAATCGGACGTCGACGTCAGCATCGACGAGGGCGCACTCGTGATCCGCGGCGAGCGCAAGGCCGAACAGGACCGCGAGGAGCGGGGCTACACCCTGCGCGAGCGCAGCTACGGCCGCGTAGAGCGCGTGGTGCCGCTGCCCGACGGCTTCGACCCGGACTCGGCGCGCGCGACGTTCAAGAACGGCGTGCTCACGGTGAAGCTCGCGAAGACACCTGCAGCGGAGGCGCCCCCGAAGCGCATCGCGGTGAGAGGCAAGTGATGACACTGCGCAAGCTCGACCCGCACGAATGGTTCCGCTTCTTCGATCACGTCTCGGAGCGACTGCTCGGCAAGCGCGCCGAGATCGAGATCGCGTCTCTCGAAGTCGGCGCACAGGTGCTGACGGAGTGGCTCCCCATCGTCGGGATCTTCTACGACCCGAAGGACGACTTCGTCGGGATCGCACTCGAAGGCTTCGAGCACCGCGTGTACCGCCCGCGCGAGATCTACATCGACGAGCCGCCGCTGGGCTGGGGAACCCTCGGCCTGGTCGATTGGGAGGGCGCGCTCCGGATCGTCCGCCTGCGCGAGCCGCTGATGCTTCCGGCAGTCACTTCATTCTGAAGGAGTCATTGATGGACCAGGGACCTCTCGAGGCGAATACGCCCGCGCCGGACTTCGCGCTGCACCGCACGCCCGATCAGCGCGTGTCGCTGCACGAGTTCCGCGGGAACCCCGTGATCCTCGCGTTCTATCCGGCGGACTGGAGCCCGGTGTGCGGCGACCAGATGGTGCTGTACAACGAGATCCTGCCCGAGTTCCGGCGCCACGACGCCGCGCTGCTCGGCATCTCGGTCGACGGCGCCTGGTGTCACCTCGCGTTCGCGCGCGATCGCAAGCTCGGCTTCCCCCTGCTCGCGGACTTCGAGCCCAAGGGCGAGGTCGCGCGCACCTACGGCGTGTACCGCAAGGGAGACGGAGTCACCGAACGCGCGCTCTTCGTGATCGACGACGGCGGCATCATTCGCTGGAGCTACGTGTCGCCGATCGGCGTCAACCCGGGTGCGGAGGGAATCCTAAAGGCGCTCGAGTCCCTTTCTGCACGGGCGCGATCATGACGATGCACAGACGAGCGAGTACGGCGGAGTTGGTGGTGCCCGTGCGCGCGAGCGACCACGTGCTCGGGCCGGCGACGGCGCCGGTCACCCTGGTGGAGTACGGCGACTTCGAGTGCCCGCACTGCGGCATGGCGCACGCCGTCCTGGAGGAGCTGCTCGCGGCCGCGGGCGACCAGCTCCGCTTCGTGTTCCGCAACTTCCCGCTCACCACCGTGCACCCGCACGCGGAGAATGCCGCCGAAGCCGCGGAAGCGGCCGGCGCCCAGGGCCGCTTCTGGGAGATGCACGACCTCTTGTTCGAGAACCAGACTGCGCTCGAGGACGACGACCTGGTCGCGTACGCGGCGGCGCTCGGCCTGAACCAGGCGCGCTTCATCCGCGAGCTCGCGAGTCACACCTACGCCACGAAGGTGCGCGAGGACTTCACGGGCGGCGTGCGCTCGGGCGTGAACGGCACGCCGACCTTCTTCGTCAACGGCTACCGCCACGACGACTCGTTCGACCTGCCGACGCTCGCGAAGGCGATCGCGCGCGCAGCCGAGTGACTGGGGGACAGCAAGACCACAAACCCGAAGGAGATCAGCGCATGCGAAACGATGGAGACATCAAGCGAGACGTGGAAGACGAGCTCCGCTGGACGCCGAAGCTCGACTCGACCGACATCGCCGTGTCCGTGAAGAGCGGCGTGGTGACCTTGACCGGCTTCGCCAAGAGCTACGGCGACCGCTACGAGGCGGAGCAGGCGGCGAAGCGCGTCGCCGGCGTGCTCGGCATCGCGGACGACATCGAGGTGCGGCTGCCGGCGACCGATCAGCGCCCCGATCCCGAGATCGCGCGCGACTGCGTCGCGGCGATCCAGGCGCGTCTGCCGCTCGTTGCAGAGCAGATCAAGGTGATCGTGAAGACCGGTTGGGTCACGCTCGAGGGCCAGACGGAATGGAACTTCGAGCGCGACGGCGCGGCCGCCGCAGTGCGCCGCGTGAAGGGCGTGAAGGGGGTCAGCAACCTGATCGTGCTGAAGCCGCGCGTAGCGCCTGCGGAGATCAAGAAGAAGATCGAGGAGGCGTTCCGGCGCCACGCCGAGATCGACGCGAGCCGCGTCACGGTCGAGGCGAACGGCGGCGAGATCATCCTGCGCGGCACCGTGCGCACCTGGGCCGAATCGAAGGCTGCCGAAGACGCGGCCTGGTCGGCGCCCGGCGTCTTCAAGGTCGACAATCGACTTCAGATCATTCCGTAGCTCGGAACGGAGTGACCGGAACCCCCTTCGGTCATTCCGTTCCGCTCCACCGCGCTCCGTCCAGCATCGGGTGCTCCGCCGGAGTAGAATCGCGGGCCTGCGTTCCTCTCGAGGAGTCACTCATGGACGGCACCCCCCTCGCCGCGAACCGCGGGGCCCCCGATTTCGCCCTTCACAGCACGCCCGACCAGCGTGTCTCGCTGCGCGAGTTCCGCGGCAACCCGCTGATCCTGGCCTTCTATCCCGCGGACTGGAGCCCGGTCTGCGGCGACCAGATGGTGCTGTACAACGAGATCCTTCCCGAGTTCCGGCGCTACTCTGCCGCCTTGTTGGGCATCTCCGTCGACGGCGCCTGGTGCCATCTGGCGTTCGCGCGCGATCGCAAGCTCGCCTTCCCACTGCTCGCCGATTTCGAGCCCAAGGGCGAAGTCGCGCGCCGCTTCGGCGTCTACCGCGAAGCGGAGGGAATCTGCGAGCGGGCGCTCTTCGTGATCGATGGCGAGGGCATCATCCGCTGGAGCTACGTGTCACCGATTGGTGTCAATCCCGGCGCGGAGGGGATTTTGAAGGCCCTGGACGCGATCTCGGCGAAGGCCCGAACGTGAGCCAGCGCAAGCGCCCCGACGCCGTGGAGCTGGCCGTGCCCGTAGCCGACGACGACCACGTGATCGGACCAGCCAGCGCGCCCGTCACGCTCGTGGAGTACGGCGACTTCGAGTGCCCCCACTGCGGGGCCGCCCACCCCATCGTGAAGGCGCTGCTCGAGCGGCTGGGCGCGGAGATCCGCTTCGTGTTCCGGAACTTCCCGATCGCGAGCATTCATCCGCACGCGACTCACGCAGCCGAGGCTGCGGAGGCGGCAGGCGCGCAGGGGCGCTTCTGGGAGATGCACGACGTGCTCTTCGAGAACCAGACCGCCCTGCAGGACACCGACCTGGTCGCGTACGCGAAGCAGGTCGGCGTGGAGCGCGCGCAGTTCGTGCGCGGTCTGTCGGGTCACGCCTACGCGGCGAGGGTGCGCGAGCACTTCATGGGCGGCGTGCGCTCCGGCGTGAACGGCACCCCGACCTTCTTCATCAACGGCCTGCGGCACGACGATTCCTTCGACCTGCCGACGCTCGCGAAGGCGATCCAGCGCGCGGCCGAGTGAGTGTCCTGGCTATTCTTCGAGCTCCGCGAGGCGCGCGCGCAAGAAGGCCTCGCTCGTCACGACGCGCCCGTCGTCGAAGCGGATCTGGTAGGGCTCTCCCGACACGGACGAGGTCGAGCCCACATGACGGATGAAATCCTCGGCCGTCTTCACGCGGCTCCCCGCGTTCTCGAGCTTCGTGCGCAGGTGATCGGCGGCGGTCCTCGCGTCGTATGCCGTCCCGTTGCGGACGAAGCTCGCATTCGAAAGCTGCGCGACGGATTGAATCAGCGCCTCGATCTTGGCGGCTTCGGACGGCGCGGCGGCGAGCGCGCCGAGTACGAGCGCGGCCGCGAGCAGCCGAGGTATCAGCAATGCGGGCACGTGTGAACTCTACAAAATGCCAGGGGCGAGTAGGGCCTGATTCTTGCTCATCTCGCGCACGAGGGTAAGGAGGAACCGGAATGGCTCCCATGAAGATGTTCGCGATCGTCCTGCTCGTTGGCGGCATCCTCGCTCTGGCGTATGGCGGATTCACGTACACCAAGGAAACCCACGACGCAAAGCTCGGCCCGATCGAGCTGTCGGTGAAGGACAAGGAGCGCGTGAACATCCCCATGTGGGTCGGTCTCGCGGGCGTCGGCGCCGGCGCGGCGATGCTCCTCTTGCCTACGAAAACCTGAGGCTACGCAGAGACCTCGGGCGCTTCGCGATACACGGAGCGCGTCCGATGCGGCGGCACTCACTCGCGATGTACCGCGAGTACATGTCGCGCCAGGTCGCCATCGAGCGATCGCCTTCGCCGCCGTCGCTTGCGCAATCGGGAGTCACCTCGTCGAAAGGAATGACCCGCACCGCGCACGGGATCGTCCCGCGAGCACGAATCGCGCGATCTCGCGGCCGTCGTCCGGCGTGAAGCCGAAGAAGAACGCGTCGATGTAGGAGGCCGCAGGTCGCTGATCCGCCGGCAACGAAGCGACATGCTGCGCCCAGTAGCGGTCGGCGCTCTCGCTCAGGACGCAGGCTCCAAGACGAACTGCATTCGCGCGTACTCGGCGCTCGGCGGGAGGGAGTCGCGGAACCACGCGCAGGAGAGTCGAACGCGCAGCCCCGCCGCCGCGGCGAGCGCCGTGAGCTCCGAGGGCGTGTAGAGCCGCCACTCGAACTCGTCGCGACCGCCAGCATCGTATGCGAGCTCGACCTTGTGGCGGCGCCCGGACCACGAGCGCGAGCTCTTCACGAGCTTTCCACCGCGCTCGTACGTCTCGAAGAGCGGCAAGGTCGCGATGTGGTCGCGGTTGTAGAGGTCGATCAGCAGCCGCCCGCCGGGTCGCAGCCGCGCCCCCATCTGGCGCAGCACCGCCTGGTTCGTCGCGTCGTCGAAGTAGCCGAAGCTGTGCCACAGATTGGTGACGCCGTCGAAGCGCTCGCCGAGTGAGTCGAGCGCGCGCATGTCCAGCAGGTGGAACGACGCCCCGGAGGGCGCCTCGCGCTCCGCGCGGGCAACGACCTCGGCATTGGCGTCGACCCCCAGCACGCGATAGCCGCGCGCCGCGAGCGGGTTCGCGTGACGGCCCGGCCCGCAGCAGACGTCGAGAAGCGCCGGGAACTCCTCGAGCGGAAGCTGTCGCTCGACGAACGCGACCTCGGCTGCGGTGTTCTCGCTCGCGATCGCATCGAGGAAGGTCTCGTACCACTCGCGCGAGAACTCGTTGCGCGCCATCCCCCGGGATTCTACGACACGATGCCGGGGACCTCGGTCATCCTGCGTCGCGCGGCAGCGAGACGCGTCCGAGAGCTGGATCTCGCAGCGCACCACCATCTCGGGTGACCCGCGCGCCCCCCCGTCCTGGGTCAAGCGCGCTGGTCGGCCCCCCGCCCGGCCGCTCTCGCACAGCGCGAGCCGATCCGCTATCCATCCCCGCCCTGTTCGGTCGTCGGCGGGCCCGCGCGACGGGAGGCGCGCCGGCGGAGTCGAGCGCGGAGGGGCCCTGTGGAATCGCTGCGCCCGTACCTCCAGTTTGCGCGGCTCGCGTTCCAGCGGCGGGCGACTTACCGGCTCGCCAACTGGAGCGGCGCCGCCGTGAACTTCTTCTTCCTGCTGGTACACGCGCAGGTGTTGCTCGGGTTCTTCCGCGCGCGCGCCAACGCGGGCGGCTGGTCGGCGAGCGACGCGGTGCTCTACTTCGCGGCGTCGGAGTCGCTGCTCATGGTGATCGGGATCTTCCCCGATTTCCGCTACAACCTGGCGGAGCGCGTGCGCACTGGCGAGATCGTCTCGGACCTGGTGCGGCCGGTGACTCTCCTGTGGCGCGAGCTGGCGGAGCGCTACGGGACGGGTGCGTACTATCTCGTGACCCGCGCGCCGGCGGTGTTCGGCGCCGGCTGGCTCGTGTACGGGCTGGTGCCGCCGCCGCGCTGGGAGCTCGCGCTGTTTCCGCTGTCGCTCGCGCTGGCGATGGCGGTGTCAACGGGGCTCTGGTTCCTGGCCTGCTCGTCCGCCTTCTGGCGCGAGAGCGCGAACGGGGAGATGTCGGCGATCGTGTTCGTGAACTCGTTCCTGGGCGGCGTGTTCGTGCCGATCGACTTCTATCCGCCGCTGATGCGCTGGGTGACCGACGTGCTGCCCTTCCGCGCCACGCTCTACACGCCTGTGGCGATCCTCGCGGGCAAGCTCTCGGGCGCCGAGCTCGCGTTCGGGCTCCTGCACCAGGTGGTGTGGGTCGCGGGGCTCCTGATGCTGGCCTCCCTGCTCGAGACGCGCGGGCTGCGCCGGCTGGCGATCCAGGGAGGCTGAGGTGGCGAACGCACTGCGGCTGTATCTGTATCTCGCGTCGGCGAGCCTGCGCTCGCACATGCAGTACCGCGCCACCTTCGCGCTGCGCAGCGTGATCGACTTCGGCGTGATCATCTCGGACCTCGCGCCCATCTGGGTCCTGGCGCGCTACTTCGGCAACCTGGACGGCTGGAGCTTCGCGGAGCTCGCGCTGCTCTACGGCATGGTCGCGACGTCCTGGGGCATCATCGAAGTGACTCTGCGCGGCTTCGAGAACTTCTCGACGTATCTCGTGCGCGGCGATCTCGACCGGCTCCTGCTGCGGCCGCGCAGCGTGATTCTGCAAGTCGCCGCGCACGACTTCGAAGCGCGCAAGCTGGCGCGCATCGCGCAGGCGCTGCTGGTGCTCGGGCTAGCGAGCGCCTCCCTGGGGCTGGGAGCCGGCTCGCTCGCCTGGGTCGCGCTGGGCATCGTCGGTGGCACGATCTGCTTCGGAGGCATCGTAATGCTCGGCGCGAGCGTCGCCTTCTGGACCCTGGGCGAGACCTCGGAGCTGCAGAACATCCTCACGTACGGCGGCAGCGCCGCGCTCTCCTATCCCGTGTCGATCTACACCAAGTGGTTTCGACGCGTGATCACCTACGGCGTGCCGCTCGCGTTCGTGAACTACTTCCCGGCGCTCGCCGCGCTGGGCCGCGTCGAATCCGCGGGCTGGCCGCGGGTCATGCCGTGGCTCTCGCCGTTCGTGTGCACGGCGGCGCTCTTCGTCGGCATGGCGTGCTTCTCGCGTGGCCTGCGCCGCTACGAATCCGCAGGGAGCTGAGTCATGATCGAAGTCGACAAGCTCGAGAAGAGCTTCCGCGTCGCGCGCCACCACCGCGGCTTGCTCGGCTCGCTGCGGAATCTGGTCGAGACCGAGTCCGACCTCGTGCGCGCGGTCGACGGCGTCTCGTTCCACATCGCCGAGGGCGAGTTCGTGGGCTTCATCGGCCCGAACGGCGCGGGCAAATCGACGACGATCAAGATGCTGACCGGCGTGCTCGAGCCGTCCGGCGGTCGCGCGCTGGTCGGGGGACTCGAGCCGCGCCGCGACCGCATCGAGCATACGGCGCGGCTCGGCGCGGTCTTCGGCCAGCGCACGCAGCTCTGGTGGGACTTGCCGGTGATCGAGTCCTACACACTGTTGCGTCACGTCTATCGCACCCCGGAAGCGACGTGGACCGATCAGCTCGCGCGCATGTCGGAGCTCTTGGGCATCGGCCCGCTGCTAGACGTGCCGGTGCGCAAGCTCTCGCTCGGCCAGCGCATGCGCTGCGAGCTCGGCGCGGCGCTCTTGCACGCGCCCCGGCTGCTGTTCCTCGACGAGCCGACGATCGGGCTCGACATCGTCGCGAAGGAGGCGATCCGCGAGTTTCTCGCCAGCGAGAACCGCGAGCGGCGCACCACCATTCTGCTCACCACGCACGACCTCTCGGACATCGAGCGGCTCTGCCCGCGCATGATCCTGATCGACCACGGCCGCGTGGTGTACGACGGCTCCGTGGAGGCGGTGCGCCGCCAAGTGACCGCGGAGCGCCGACTCAGCATCGACTTCGAGAGCGACGCCCCGACCGAGCTGCCCGAAGGCGTGCAGGTCGAGCAGCGCGGTCGCGCGCGGCTCGTGCTGCGCTTCGACCGCGAGCGCATGCCGGCAGCGAAGCTGATCGCGTGGCTCGCGGAGCGCGCGCCGATCGCCGACCTGTCGCTGGAGGAGACACCGATCGAACGCATCGTCGCGGAGCTCTACCGGCGCTCGGCGTCGAGCTAGCGGCGCGGTGGCCCTCGAGACCTGGCGCGCGCTCGGCATCGAGCTCGGACTCGACGAGCCCGACGAAGTGCTGCGCGAGCGCGCGCTCGCGGCGGCCGGCATCGACGCGGCGGAGCTGCGCGGCTTTCGCATCGCGCGGAAGTCCGTCGACGCGCGGCGCGTGCGCGGCAAGCGGCACCTCCGCTTCGTCGTGCACGCGGACCTCGCCGTCGACGCCGGCTATCGCTCGGCCGCGCTCACTCGCGCGGAGCGAGCGGGTCGGGTGACTCGCGCGCCCGGGACCGGGTGCATCGAGGTCGGCCGCGTGCACGCGTCACTCGCGGGCCGGCGCGTCGCGGTGTTGGGCGCGGGGCCGGCGGGGCTGTTCGCGGCGCTCGCCCTGTCGCGCAACGGCGTCGCGGTCGATCTCGTTGATCGCGGCGCGGAGCTGCGCGAGCGGGGCCGCGACCTGGCCGCGTTCCAGCGCTCGCGCGCGCCGAACCCCGAGAGCAACCTGCTGTTCGGCGAAGGCGGCGCGGGGACCTACTCCGACGGCAAGCTCTACACGCGCGTGGAGCACGAGCTCGAGGTCCCGATCCTGGAGGAGCTCGTCGCCTGCGGCGCGCCGGAGGACGTCCTCTTCGACGCGCGCGCGCACGTCGGCACGGACCGGCTGCACAGGATCTTGCCGCGGCTGCGCGCGCGACTCGTCGGCGCGGGCGTGCGCTTCCACTGGCGCACGCGCGTCGACTCACTCCGGCTCCACGGCGGCGCGCCCGCGCGCGTGCGCGCGCTCGCCACGGCGAGCGGCGACCTGCCCTGTGACGCGCTGATCTTCGCGCCGGGTCACAGCGCGCGAGACACCTGGCGCGCGCTGGCCGCCCAAGGTCTGCCGCTCGAGGCGAAGCCGTTCCAGCTCGGCGTGCGCATCGAGCATCCTCAGCCGCTCGTCGACCTCGGCCGCTACGGACCCGGCCCCGAAGCGAAGCTCCTCGGCCCGGCCTACTACGCGCTGACGGCCAAAGCCGGGGACGGCGCGCCCGGCGCGCACAGCTTCTGCATGTGTCCCGGCGGCCAGATCGTGGCGAGCGTCTCGCAGCCGGGCCTCTTGTGCACGAACGGAATGAGCAACTCGCGGCACTCCTCGCCCTGGGCGAACGCCGCGATCGTCGCGACGCTCGGCCCGCGCGAGTTCGGCTCCGGCGCGTTTGCGGGGGTCGAGCTGCAAGAGACGCTCGAGCGCGCCTGCTTCGAGCTCGGCGGCGGCGATTACGGAGCGCCGGCGCAGCGCGCGCCGGACTTTCTCGCGGGCGCCACGAGCGCCGAGGTCGGGCGCTCCAGCTACCGCTTCGGCCTGCGCCCCGCGCGCATCGACTCACTCTTGCCCGAGCTCGTGCGCGCCGCGCTGCGCAACGCGCTCGCGCGCTTCGCGCGCACGATTCCCGGCTTCGCGTCCGAACAGGGCCTGCTCGTGGGCATCGAGTCACGCAGCTCCGGTCCGGTGCGCATCGCGCGCGACCCGGCGAGCCAGCGCGCCGCGGGCTTCGCGAATCTCTTCCCCGTCGGCGAAGGCGCGGGCAGCGCGGGCGGCATCATGAGCGCGGCAATCGACGGCGCGCGCGCCGCGCAGGCGCTGCTGCGCGACGGGCTGTAGACCGACGCGGGCCCGAGTCGCCGCGTATACTGCGCGCGCGCATGAGTCGGCGGATCGAGCTCACGGGCCTGGCACTTGCGGCGTACTGCGTGGCGAACAGCTCCTTCGTGCCCGCCGTGGCCAAGCTCACGACCGCGTACGCGAGCGGGCTCACGATCGCGCTGTTCACGAGCGCGTTCGCCGGCGCAGTCTCGGTCGCGCTGCTGGCCGCGCGCGGGGAGCTGGCGCTCCTGTATCCGCGCAAGGACCTCGCGACGCTGGTCGCGATCGGCGCGCTCGGCACCGCGCTCGCGTTCCTGCTGTACTACTCCGGCGCGAAGCGCGTCTCGGCGATCGAGACCGCGCTGTGCGTGCAGACCGAGCCGATCTACGCCCTGATCGGCACCTATTTCGTGCTCGGCTACCCCGCCTCGAAGCGGCGTGTCTTCGCCGTTGCGGCGATCGCCGGCGGCATCGCGCTGGCGATCGGCACGAGGCCGGTCTCGGGCTGGCTCGGGCTCGGCCTTTTGCTCGCGACTCCGCTCGCCTGGCAGAGCTCGCACTGGATCGCGCTGAGGCGACTCCACGAGTTCAACCCGCTGCAGCTCTCCGCGGCGCGCTACGTCTACGGGACCCTGGTGCTCCTGCCGATCTGGCTGGCCGTCGCCGGCCCGGACGAGCTTCCAGCGCGCGCGCAGCTCGCCGGCTTTCTGCCGGGCGTCGCGCTACAAGGAGCGGTGTTGTCGTATGGAGGAACGCTGGGTTGGTACGCGGCGGTGAAGCGACTCGACCTGACGCGTGCGACCGCGATCGTAGTGCCGTCGGCGCCGATCGTGTCGCTCGCAGTCTCGTATCTCGTGCTCGGCGAGGAGCCGAGCATCCGGCAGGTGATCGGCTTCGGCATGACCGCCGCGGGCGTGCTCGTGTTCGCGCTCGCGCCGAGCGTGACTCGTGACTAGCGGATTCGCCCTCGAGGAGTTCCTGGCGTCGGACGAGGCGCAGGCCGTCGCCGCCGCCTCCGAAGTCGAGCGGCGCGAGATCGCTAAGCGCTTGCACGACGCGCTCGCCGACGTCGGGCGAACGCTCGTCGAGCTCGACGCGGGGGACGTGCACGGCTGGCTCCTGCACGCCGTGCCGGAGCGCTTCGAGCCCGGCGACTCACTCGCGCCGCACGTAGCTCCGGTGCTGCGCGGGCTCGTGAAGTTCGCCGCGCGCACGAGCGGCAAGAAGCTCATCGAGCTGCGCGCCGACGTCGACGAGACCCTGCCGGACCTGGAGCACGCGCTCGAGCACGGGCACCACCATCACGGCCATGACCACGGCCACGATCACGAGGCGCCGGCGCCCTACGTGCGCGAGTCACCCAAGGTCGGGCGCAACGACCCCTGCCCGTGCGGCTCGGGCAAGAAGTTCAAGAAGTGCCACGGGGCGTAGGGGCCTCGCGCCCCTACCAGCCCAGCACCGACGCGAAGACCAGCGGCGCGACGATGGTGGCGTCGGACTCGATCAGGAACATCGGGGTGTCTTCGTCGAGCTTGCCCCAGGTGATCTTCTCGGTCGGAAACGCGCCGCTGTAGCTGCCGTAGCTCGTGGTGGAGTCACTGATCTGACAGAAGTAGCTCCAGTACGGGCACGGGCGGCGCAGATCCTGATGGATCATCGGCACCACGCAGATCGGGAAGTCGCCGGCGATGCCGCCGCCGATCTGGAAGAAGCCGACGGTCGAGCGCGCCTGCGAGCCCGGGATCGCGCGCAAGCCGACGGCGTCGTGACCCGTGAGCTCCACCGGCGGCAGCTCCTCGAGTGACTTGCCCATCGTCGTCTGCACGTACCAGCGCGCCAGCTCGGCCATGGTCTCGAGGCCGCTCTTCACGATCTGATAGTTCGAGAGCTCGCCCGAGAGCACGTGAGACACGAAGATGTTCCCCAAGGTCGAGTCTTCCCAGCCGGGAACGAAGATGGGCAGGTTCTTCTCGGCGGCGGCGAGCAGCCACGAGCCGGCCGGGTCGATCTGATACGAGTCGCGAATCCGGCCCTCGAGCAGGAGCTGGTACATGATCTCGTGCGGGAACCAGCGCTTGTTCTGCTGATCGGCCCGCAGCCACAGATCCAGCACGTGCTTCTCGATCGCGCGGAACGCCTTGTCCTCGGGGATGCACGTGTCGGTGACGCGGTTCAGACCCGCGCGCTCCAGGGCCTTCTCGTCGGCGGGAGTCAGGTTGCGCCAGCCGGGAATGCGCTTGTAGTGATCGTGCGCGACGAGGTTGAACACGTCCTCTTCGAGATTCGCACCGGTGCAAGAGATCGCGTGGATCTTGTCGCGGCGAATCATCTCGGCGAGCGAGAGGCCGAGCTCCGCGGTGCTCATCGCGCCTGCCATCGCGAGGAGCATCTTCCCGCCGCCGTCGACGTGGCGCTTGTACGCCTCGGCGGCGTCGGACAGCGCCGCGGCGTTGAAGTGCCGGTAGTGGCTGCGGATGAACTCGGAGATCTTCATCGTGACCGGAGCTTAGCGTAGGATGGAGGCGGGATGGGAGCACGGCAGGAAATGTTCTCCGGCGTCGAGCCCGTGCGCGCGCGGCACCGGATCGATCCCGCGCGGCTCGAGGAGTGGATGCGCGCGCACGTCGACGGCTTCCGCGGCTTGCTCGACGTCGCGCAGTTCAAGGGCGGCCAGAGCAACCCCACGTACCGCATCGACGCCGGCGGCACGCGCTACGTGGTGCGGCGCAAGCCGCCCGGTCAGCTGCTGCCGTCGGCGCACGCGGTCGACCGCGAGTACCGCGTGCTCAGCGCGCTGCAGGGAACCGGCGTGCCGGTGCCGCGCACCTACGCGCTGTGCAGCGACGAGTCCGTGATCGGAACTCCGTTCTACGTGATGGAGTGTGTCGAGGGCCGCGTATTCTGGGAGCCGCAGCTGCCCGATCTGTCGCGGGCGGAGCGCTTCGCGATCTACGACTCGCTCTGCGAGGTGCTCGCGAAGCTCCAGTCACTCGACTACCGCAAGCTGGGCCTCGGGGACTTCGGCAGGCCCGGGAACTACTTCGCGCGCCAGATCTCGCGCTGGTCGAAGCAGTACTACGCGTCGACGGACGCCCCGCTGCCGCACATGGATGCGCTCTACGACTGGCTGCCGCGCACGATCCCGCCCGGCGACGAGACCTCGATCATCCACGGGGACTTCAAGCTCGACAACACGATCGTGCACCCGAGCGAGCCGCGGATCGTGGCGGTGCTCGACTGGGAGATCTCCACCCTGGGTCACCCGCTCGCGGATTTCACATATCTGTGTATGCCGTGGTTCGGGCTCGGCGCGTTTCGCGGTCTGGACCTGGCGGCGCTGGGCCTGCCGACCCGCGAGCAGTACACGGCCGCGTACTGCCGGCGCACGGGCCGCACGGGCATCGACTCCGCCGCCTGGTACGAAGCGTTCCACCTGTTCCGCAGCGCCTGCATCCTGCAGGGGATCCTCGGGCGAGTGCGCGACGGCACCGCGTCGAGCGAGCACGCAACCGAGCTCGCTAACGGCGTCGGCCCGCTCGCCGAGACCGCCTGGGACATCGCGAAGTCACTCGGCGCGTGAGTCGCGACTTCAACCGGCTGCTCGCGGCGGCGACGATCTCGAACTTCGGTTCGATGCTGACGGGCATCGCTCTGCCGATCGCCGCGATCGCGCTTCTGGGCGCGACGCCGGCGCAGATCGCGGCGCTGAATGCGGCGGCGATCCTGCCCGGGATCGCGCTCGGCCTTTTTGCCGCGCAGGGAATCGACCGAGTGCGCCGCCGGCCGGTGTTGATCGGCGCGGACCTCGCGCGCGCCGCGCTCCTCGTCGCCCTGCCTGCCGCCGCGTTCACCGGCGTATTGACCATGACGCACGTGATTGCGTTCGCGTTCTGCCGCGGGCTCTTCGACTTTGCCTTCGACGTCGCCGAGCACGCCTATCTGCCCTCGCTCGTCCCCGCCGCGGATCTG
>DATFUE010000501.1:0-3584 GCA_035261165.1 Myxococcota bacterium | reverse complement strand
GCCGATCTTCTTGCCCGAGACCTTGCCGCCGGCGAAGCTCGTCTTGAGGCTTCCCGGCGACGGGAAGCCGAGGCCCTCGGCGAGCGCGAGCGTGCCGACCGCGCCGCCGGAGGCGAGCGCCGTGAGCCACTTCTTCTTCTGCGCGTCGCTGCCCGCGAGCAGGATGGCCTCGGTCGCGAGATACACCGACGCCGCGAAGGGGATCGGAGCGAGCGAGCGCCCGATCTCGGTCGCGATCAGCGAGAGCTCCAGGTGCCCGAAGCCCGCCCCGCCGTAGATCTCCGGAATCGCCGCCCCCTGCCAACCCATCTGCGCGGTGGCCTTCCAGAGCTCGGGACTCCAGTCCTTGCCCGATTCGAGCACCTCGCGATTCGTCTGCAGAGGCGAGTGCTCGGCGAGGAAATCGCGCGCCGTCTTCTGCAGGAGCTTCTGGTCTTCTGAGAAATCGAAGTTCATACCCTGATGATACGGGGGCGCATACGCACGAATCAAACGGCGGCCGACCGCCGGTGTATTCTCGGAGAGTGAAGACACTGGAGGGGCGCGTCGCGGTCGTCACGGGTGCGGCGAGTGGAATTGGCCGCGCGGTGGCGCTCGAGTTGGCAGGCCGCGGCTGCGCGCTTGCGCTGGTGGACGTGAACGAGGGCGGGCTCGCCGACGTCGCCGATCGCGTGCGCGCGCTCGGGCGCAAAGTGTCCGTGCACGTCGCCGACGTCGCGAATCGCGCGCGCATGGAGCGGCTTCCCGGCGAGGTGAAGGCGGAGCACGGGCACGTGCACGTGGTGGTGAACAACGCCGGAGTCGCGGCGTCGGGCACGCTGCTCGATCAGTCGCTCGACGATTTCGCCTGGATCGTCGGCATCAACTTCTGGGGCGTCGTGTACGGCTGCAAGCTCTTCCTGCCGCTGCTGCTCGCGGAGGACGAGGGTCATCTGGTGAACATCTCGTCACTCTTCGGGCTCGTCGGGGTGCCCACGCAGATCTCGTACAACGCGACGAAGTACGCGGTGCGCGGCATCTCCGAGGCGCTGATCTCGGAGCTGTCGGGTACACGCGTCGGTGTCACCTGCGTCCACCCCGGAGGAATCCGCACGAACATCGTGCGCGCCGCGCGCGCTTCCAGCGCGAAGAACGTGGAGGAGAACGAGCTCATGGCGGCGCAGTTCGAGCGCTGGGCGATGCCGCCGGAGAAAGCCGCGAAGAAGATCGTGCGCGCGATCGAGCGCAATCAGGCGCGCCTGCGCATCGGCGTCGAGACCTACCTCGGCGACTGGGCGAAACGACTCTTCCCGGTCACGACCCAGCGCCTGCTCGGCTGGGCCTGGCGCCGCGCTAGGTCCGATTGACTTCGTTCGGCTGCGCCTCACTGCGCGCGGCTGCGCCGCTTGCGAGCGCGGCTCGGGGCGGCCCTCGCCGCGCCCGGCTCGATTGACTTCGTTCGGCAGCGCCTCACTGCGCGCGGCTGCGCCGCTTGCGGGGCGCGGCTCGGGGGCGGCCCTCGCCGCGTGCGGCTCGATTGACTTCGTTCGGCTGCGCCTCACTGCGCGCGGCTGCGCCGCTTGCGGGCGCGGCTCGGGGCGGCCTTCGCCGCGCTGAGTCGCTCAGCGAGTCACTGACTTCGCGGTCTGACCGAAGAGGACCTGCTTCGCTTTTTCGTCCATCGTGCCCGGGACGCGGAGCTCTTTGCCTACGTCGATGCCGCGGCGCACGGAGGGGCGCTCCTTCAGCGCGTCGTACCAGCGGTTCAGGTTCGGGAACTCGGCCAGGTTCTGGCCGATGCGGTCGTGCGAGAGGAGCCAGGGCCAGCTCGCGCAGTCGGCGATCGAGAATCCGCCGCAGATGAACTCGCGGCCGGCGAGGCGCTTGTCGAGCACGCCGTACAGGCGGTTCGTCTCGTTCGTGTAGCGGTCGATGCCGTATTGGAGCTTCTCGGGCGCGTAGTTGCGGAAGTGATTCGCCTGGCCGGACATCGGGCCGAGCCCGCCCATCTGCCACATCAGCCACTCGACGACCTCGGTCCGGCCGCGCAGGTCCTTGGGACAGAGTCGCCCTGTCTTGTCGGCGAGATACAATAGGATCGCGCCCGACTCGAAGATCGAGAGCGGCCCGCCGCCGTCGACGGGCGAGTGGTCCACGATCGCGGGCATGCGGTTGTTGGGGCTGATCGCGAGAAACTCGGGCTTGAACTGCTCGCCGCGCCCGATGTTCACGGGCACGACCTTGTAGGGCAGCTCGAGCTCCTCGAGCGCGATGCTGATCTTCCAACCGTTCGGCGTAGGCCAGTAGTAGAGGTCGATCATGACCCCATCGTAGCCGAACGCAGAGCTACAAGCGGATTGGCAAGGCGCACGCAGTGCGGCGCGCAGCGAGGTGAAACCGAGCGAAGAAGCGCTGCGCGGCCGCCCGCGCGCCGCGCTACAGCCGGACTCGCAGAGCCAGGAACCCGCGCAGCACGATTCCAGGCCGCCAGCGCGGCGTCTCGTCGGCGAGCTTCATGCCCGGGAAGCGCGCCACCGCGGAGCCGAGGGCGATCTGGCCCTCGAGCCGCGCGAGCGCGGCGCCCAGACAGAAGTGCGCGCCGAAGCCGAACGCGAGGTGGCGGTTGTCGCTCCGCGCGAGGTCGAGCCGGTCCGGCGCCGGAAACACCTCCGGGTCGCGGTTGGCCGCGGCGAGCATCACCGCGACCTCTTGCCCGGGCAGGATCTCGCGGCCGAGCAGCGTGCGCGGGGCTCGCTCCATGGGGACGCGCGAAGTCATGGTCACCGGCGGCTCGAAGCGCAGCAGCTCCTCCACCGCGGTCGGGATCAGCTCGGGCCGCGCGCGCAGCTTCGCCAGCTCGTCGGAGTGACGCAGTAAAGTGTAGAGCCCGTTGCCGATCAGGTTGGTGGTCGTCTCGTGACCCGCGCCGAGCACCAGCACGACCGTGGCGAAGAGCTCGTCCTCGGAGAGGCGATCGTCGACCTCGTGCGCCTCGAGCAGGCGGCTGATCAGGTCGTCCCTCGGGCGCGCGCGCCGCTCGGCGAAGAGCGGCTCCATGTAGGCGCGCATCTCGATACAGGCGGTCGCGGCAGCGAACAGGCCGCGCTCGCGAATCGTTCCGTCGAGAAACGTCGCAAGTCCGTCCGACCAACGCTTCAGATCGGCGCGCGACTCGAGCGGAACGCCGAGGAGCTCGGCGATCACGGTGATGGGCAGCGGCATGCCGAGGTCGGCGATCGCGTCGAAGCCGCCGAGCTGCGCCGCCGCGTCGAGCAGCTCGTCCGCGATCGCCTGCACCCGCGGCCGCAGCTCCGCGATCACACGCGGCGTGAACGCCTTGTTCACCAGCGTGCGCAGCCGCGCGTGGTCGCCGCCGTCCTTCAGCAGCATCATGCCGAGGGCCGTGCGCGCGACGACGCTGAACGGCGCGTGCGGATCGGCGGCGATCGCCTCCAGCGCGGCGGGCGGGAACTTCGACGCCGACCAGCTCGGGTCACGCAGCAGCGCGACACAGTCGCGGTGGCGGGTCAGCATCCAGGAGACTCCGCCGTCGGGCATGACGTGGGGATGCAGCGGCGCGTCGCGGCGCAGGCGCGCGAGCCAGG
>DATFUE010000500.1:0-2428 GCA_035261165.1 Myxococcota bacterium | reverse complement strand
GCCGCCGCGAGCAGGAGTGACCCGGTGCAAACCGACGTCGTCCACTGCGTGCGCGCGTGCATGTCTCGCAGCCAGGGGATGATCGGGTCGTGCGGGATCATCGTGTGCGTGACCGCCCCGCCGCCCACGACCACGATGTCGGCCTCGCGCACCTCGGCGAAGCTGCGCGTGGCCTCGAGGCGCACGGTGCCGCTGTCGTCGGCCACCAGCCCGCGCTTCGCGGCGACGAAGAACGGCTCCGCGCCGGGCAGCGCCGCGAGCACCTGATACGGCCCGATGATGTCGAGCGCGGTGAACCGGTCGTAGAGAGCGAGTGCGATCTTCATGATTCAAACCTCCGCCGAGTACGGGGGCGCGGGGTCGTACTCCATGGATCGCTGGACCTGGCGTGCGGCCTGCACGCCATGGATCTGGCCGACGAGCCAGAGCGCCATGTCGATGCCCGCCGAGACACCGGCGGACGTGACCAGATTTCCGTCGCGCACGTAGCGCAGCTTCTCGAGCACCTCGACGTCTCCGCGCTTGCGCAGCTGCTCGACGAAGGCCCAGTGAGTCGTGACTCGCTTGCCCTTCGCGAACCCGGCTTCGTGCAGCAGGAGCGCGCCGGTGCACACGCTGGTGACCCACTTGCACTGCGCGCCCGCCTTGCGCAGCCACTCGATGAGCTCGGGATTCGAGACCTCGCGGCGCGTGCCCTGCCCGCCGGGCACGAGCACGACGTCGAGCGCCGGCGCGTCGGCGAACGAGTGGTCGGGGAGCACCCGCAGGCCCTTCGCGGCGCGCACCGGCTCGCGCGTCGCCGCGATCGTGACCACGCGGTCCTCGGGCGAGACGAGCTTCGCCATCCCGAAGACCTCCCACGGGCCGACGGCGTCGAGCTCCTCGAAGTCGTCGAAGATCAGGATCCCTGTCGTGATTCCCATCGAGTGTCTCCTTCTCCTGGATGTCGGGTTTCGTGGATGTAGGGTTTCGGGCGGGGGACTCAGGCGGCGGCGGAGCGGAAGCGCGCGCGGTAGGCGCTCGGCGCCACGCGCAGCTGGCGCAGGAACGCGCGCCGCAGGGTCTCGGCCGTGCCGAAGCCGCAGCGCGACGCGACCGCGTCGATGCCGTCGTCGGATTCCTCGAGCATGCGGCGCGCCGCCTCGACGCGCGCGCGCTCGACCCAGCGCGCCGGCGTCTCGCCCACTTCCTTCGCGAAGACGCGCGCGAAGTTTCTCGGACTCATCGCGATCCGCTTCGCCAGCCTCGCATTGCCCAGATCCGAGCCGAGGTGCGCCTGCGCCCACGCCTGCAGCTCGCGGATGCGCTCGTGCTCCGTCGCCTGCGCGGCAAGCCCGACGCTGAACTGTGACTGCCCGCCCGGGCGCTTCAGGAACAGCACCATCCACTGCGCGACCGTGAGCGCGACCTCGCGCCCGTGGTCCTGTTCGACGAGCGCGAGCGCCAGGTCCATGCCCGCGCAGACCCCCGCGGAGCTCCAGATCTTGCCGTCGCGCACGAAGATCGGATCCGTCTCGACCTCGACCTTCGGGTAGCGCTCGGCCAGCGCCGCGCAGCTCGCCCAGTGAGTCGTCGCGCGCCGCCCGTCGAGGAGGCCGGCCTCGGCGAGCAGGAACGTGCCGCTGCAGATCGACGCCACGCGCCGCGCGCGCGGCGCCGAGCGCCGGATGAAGTCGACGAGCTCGCTGTCGCGAAGCGCCGCGCGCGTGCCCTCGCCGCCGGCGACGAGCAGGGTGTCGATCGGCCCGCGCACCTCGCGCAGTGCGCGATCCGCGACGAGCTGGATGCCGGACATGGTGCGCAGCGGCCCCGCCTCGCGCGCCACGATCTCGATCGAGTAGCGCGGCGTGCGCCGCTCCTCGAGCTCGTCGAGCCGGCGGTTCGCATTCGCGAACACCTCGAGCGGGCCCGTGATATCGAGCACCTGCGCGTCCGGGTAGGCGACGAGGGCGACCCGCCGGATCCGATCCGTGGACTTCGCCGAGACGAGCTTCATGTCGCCAGGATCGCCCGAAGCCCTCCTGGCTGCAATGACAAAGACCCCACCCTTTCGGCCAGAGGCGAGCTCGCAGAGCTGCGCGCTAGTTGCAGGTCCCGTTCAAACCGGCGACGCACTCGAGCGGGCAGGTCGGACACTTGCCGCTGCCTGCGGGGTTGTGACCGCCGGCGGGAAGCCCGACCAATGCGTTGAAGCGCGCCTGGTCGGGCGTCCCGATATTGAGCCCGGTGCCCTCGTCGAGGTCGAAGATCGCGCACGGGCGGTTGCCGGCGGTCCCGCAGGTGTCTGTGAGCCGCGACTTCCCGAACGAGGCGTTGAACTGCGCCGTATCTCCCGTCCCCACGCTGGATCCTGAAGAGGGGGTGAAGTCGCCATCGCACTTGTTCCCGAATCCATCGTGGTCGTCGTCCCGCTGGCCGCCAGTCAGCG
>DATFUE010000499.1:0-3061 GCA_035261165.1 Myxococcota bacterium | reverse complement strand
CGCCGCGGTGGGCGCGTGGATGCTCGTGCCGAGCATCGGGATCGGCAGCGAGATCAGCGGCCGGTCGCTCTCGGGGATCGAGCGCAAAGTGGGGATGTCTGGCCGCTCGAGCTCGTCGACGGGCACGACGTGCACCTCGGCGACCTCGTCCGGGTTGGGAGTGAGCGCGCGGGACGCGCCACCCCAGAAGACCACCGGCGTGATCACGAAGCCCGAGCGCGTGACGAAGTCGTCCAGGCGCCCGAGCGCGTCGCCCGGCGCGAGCGCGAGCCCGAGCTCCTCGTCGAGCTCGCGCAGCGCGGTCTCTTCTGGCGACTCACCGGGATCGACGCGCCCGCCGGGCAGCGCCCACTGCCCGGGATGATTGCGCAGACCCGCCGAGCGCCGCGTGATGAGGAAGCACGCGCGCCCCTCGGCGTCACCGACCAACGTCGCCGCCACCGCCGCCCGCGAGAGACCCGGCTCCGCGCGCTCATGTCTCTCGAAGCGCGCCAGGTTCGCCGCGACCGAGTCACGCAGCGCGGAATCGAACGCGCGAGTCATCGATCTTCCGATCTTCCCGAGCCGGGTGGTCGCCACAGAGAGGCGAGGCGAGGGCCGCCCCGAGCCGAGCCCGCAAGCGGCGTAGCCGCGCGCAGCGAGCCGCAGGCGAGCGTAGTCAATAAGGCTCAATCCTTTGGGAGATGAAGTATGCGCTCGGCGATGATGTTCTTCTGGATGTTCGGCGTGCCGCCGCCGATCACGACCTCGGGCCAGTTGAGCGCGCCCGTCTGCCAGCGGCCGCCGTCGATCGTCTCGTCGGCGCCGCGCGTGTAAGCCGCGGCGCTGCCCAGGAGCTCGAGCGCGAAGTCACCCATGTCGACCTCGAGCTCGGCGCGCAGCAGCTTGTTCACCGACGTCTCGCTCGAGAGCGGCTCGCCGCGCAGCTGCTGGGTCAGCGAGCGCATGCCGTTCAGGCGCATCGCCTCGATCTTCGCTTCGAACACCGCGAGCTGACGGCGCACGCGGCTGTCGCGCCGTGCGGGCACGCCATTGCGCTCCGTGCGCTTCGCGAGCTCGACCAGCTCCTCGAGCTTGCGGAACATCGCGGTGACCTCCGCGATGCTCGAGCGCTCGCTGGCCAGCGCGGAGACCGTGACCTGCCAGCCCTGGCCCTCGGCGCCGAGCCGGTTCTCGACGGGCACGCGCACGTCGTTGAAGAACACCTCGGCGAACATCGCGCTGCCCGACATGTTCTGGATCGGGCGCACCTCGATGCCCGGGGTCGACATCTCGACCAAAAGGCAGGTGATGCCGTCGTGCTTCGAGGCGGAGTTCGGGTCGGTGCGGACCAACAGGATCATCCACTTCGACCACATCGCGATCGAGGTCCAGATCTTCTGGCCGTTCACCACGTAGGCGTCGCCGTCGCGCACGCCGCGGCACTGCAGCGACGCGAGGTCACTGCCCGTGCCCGGCTCCGAGTAACCCGTGCACCACTGATACGCGCCGTCGAGGATGTCCGGGATGAAACGCTGTTTCTGCGCTTCGGTGCCGTACGCGATGATCGCGGGACCGACCCAGGCCAGGCCCATGAAGCACGCGCCCAGCGGCGGCGCTTTGCGCTTCGACATCTCCTCCTTCAGGACGACTTGCTCCATCAGGCCGCCGCCCCCGCCGCCGACTTCCTTAGGCCACGAGAAGCCGACCCAGCGCTTCTCGCGCACCTTCTTGTTCCACTCGAGCACGAAGCGCATGTCATTGCGGTTCACGCCCTCGGGCAGGTTCTCGTCGAGGAAGGCGCGGACCTCGGCGCGGAACGCCTCTTCCTCCGGAGAGAGTCGAAAGTCCATCACAGCCCTCCGAGGCGCGCGACGCGCTCGTAGTGGAAGTCCGAGTCACCGAACATCGGCCGCGCCCACTTGGAGCGCTTGAGGTAAAGCTGGATGTCGTACTCCGCGGTGTAGCCCACCGCGCCGTGGAGCTGCACGCCGTCGATGCCGATGCGCGCGAACGCGTCCGTGCCGTAGGCCTTCGCGAGCGACGCGGCGCGCGGCACCTCGCCCGCGCTCTCCTCCAGCGCCCACGCGGCGTAGTAGAGCAGTGACTTGGTCGACTCGAGGTCGACGTACATCTCGGCGAGCGGGTGCTTCACGCCCTGGTACTTGCCGATCGGGTGACCGAACTGGATGCGATCCCTCGCGTACTGCACGGTGAGCGCGAGCGCGGCGTCGGCGGCGCCCGTGAGCTCGGCGGTCACGGCGATCGCGCCGCGGTCGAAGAGCTTCTCGATCGCGGGCCAGGCGCCCGACACCTGCCCGCGTGGACTCCGTACCGCGGTGGCGAGCAGCGCGCTCCTCGGGACGCGCGCCTCGTCCAGCTTCAAGGTGCCCAGGCGCTTGGTCGCGTCTATCGTCGCGAAGCTCGAGGCGCTGACCCCCGGGCTGCCGGCGTCGATGACGCCGAGCACGAGGTCGTGCGCGCCATCGCCGGTGCGGAACGCGACTACGAACAAGTTCGCGGCGCCCGCGTCGGCGACGAACCTCTTCTCGCCGGTGAGCACGAAGGCGTCGCCGTCGGGCTTCGCCGCGAGCGCGATGCCCGTGGGTGCCAGCACGTCGCTCGTCTCGAGCAGCGCGAGCGTCCCGATGCGCGTGCCATCGGCCAAACCGGGCAGCCAGCGCTCCCGCTGCTCCTCGCTGCCCGAATCCAGGATGGCTGCGGCCGCCAGGGTGGTCGAGATCAGCGGAGAGGGGAACAGCGAGCGACCGGTCTCCTGCAAGAGCACCACGAGATCGACCCAGCCGAGCCCCGTGCCCCCGTACGCCTCGGGGATCGTGAGCCCGAGCCAGCCGAGCTCCGCGAGCTCGCGCCACAGGTCCGGCTCGTAGCCCGGTCCCGTCTCCATGACCTTGCGCACCCGCTCGAGCGGCGAGCGCCCGTCGAGCAGCTTCCGCACCTCCGCGCGCAGCAGGTCCTGTTCCTGGCTAAACCCAAAATCCATTCCGATTGTCCTACGTTCGCCTGCGGCTCACTGCGCGCGCATTTTGCGCTTGCGGCTCGGCTCGGGGCGGCCCTCGCC
>DATFUE010000498.1:0-2890 GCA_035261165.1 Myxococcota bacterium | reverse complement strand
GACGAGCGCCTGCGCTGGCCCGACGGGCTGTCGTTCGGCCCGGACGGCTGGCTGTACGTGACCTGCAGCGCGCTCGACCTGGTGATCCTGCGCAGCGCCGAGGAGATCCGCGCGAGCGCGCCGTTTCAGATCTTCCGCTTCAGGCCAGGCGCGAACGGCGTGCCGGGTCACTGAGGGGCAGTCAGGTCAGCGCCCCGGAAGCCTGGAGCGCCGCGATCTGCTCCTGCGTGAAGCCGAGCAGCTCGCCCAGCACGTGCCGGTTGTCGCAGCCGAAGCTGACGGCGCGCGCGGGCACGCGCGCCGGCGTGCGCGACAGCCGGAAGCGCGGCGCCTCGGTGGTGACACTTCCGAGTGTCGGGTGCGGGATCGCGACCCAGTGGCCGCGGTGCCGGAGCTGCGGATCGGCGTAGAGGCCGGGCATGTCCAGGACCGCGTGCGCCGGGACGCCGAGCGCCTGGAGCTCGCGCTCGGCGCGGTCGGGGTCGCGCGCGGCGCTCCAGCGCGAAATCTCCGCATCGATCTCCGCGTGCCGCGCGCGCCGCGCGGAAGGGTCCTCCAGGCCCGCGTCCGCGCGCCAGTCGGAGCGCCCGAGTGCGTCGCAGAGGGCGGCCCAGTCACGCGCGTCGCGCACCGCGACGGCGAGCCAGCGGTCCTCGCCCGCCCCGGGAAACAGCCCGTGCGGAAACATCTCGGGGTCGTCGTTCGCGGCTGGCGTTGGCGCGCGCCCGTTGACCGTCCAATCGAGCCAGGCGGGCGCGAGGAAGTGGAACGCCGACTCGGCCTGTGACTGATCGATCCACTGGCCCTGGCCGGTGCGCTCCCGGTGCTCGAGCGCGGCCAGGATCGCGATCGCGTTGTAGCGCGCCGCGACGAAGTCGGTGTACGCACCCGCGGGCCCGGTGGGCGGGCGGTCGGGCCAGCCGGCCAGGTGCTGGAAGCCGGTGACCGCCGCGGCCAGATTCCCGAAGCCCGCGAAGTCGCGCAGCTCGCCGCTCTGCCCCATCAGCGCGCTCGAGATCAGGATCGCGTCCGGCCGCAGCTTACACAGAGATGCGTAGTCGAGACCGACGCGCGCCATGACTCCCGGCGCGAACGACTCGGTCACCACGTCCGCCCAGCGGACGAGCGCGTCGAGCACCGGCCGCGACGCGGGATTCCCGAGGTCCAGCGTGATGCACAGCTTGCCCGCGTTCGCGCCCTGCATCGGCCCCGAGCCCTCGGGCGAGGGCACGCCGCCGTACCACGGCGGGATCGTGCGGATCGTGTCGATGCGCCGCGTGCACTCGACGTGCACGACCGTCGCGCCGAAGTCCGCTAGCGTGCGCGACGCCGCGGGCCCGGCCAGGACCCAGAAGAAGTCGAGCACCTTGACGCCGGCGAGCGGCAAGCCGCTGGGCGCGCCGGAGGCATTCGCCGGCGCGCGCTCCGGCCGATCCTCCGCGAGCACCTCGCGGGTGTGCTCGCCGAGCCGAGGCGGCGGCAGCGCGTAGCGGATCGGCGCCGCGGCGAAGCGCGCGAACGGACCGGGATAGCGCACGCGCAGGCCGCTGCCCGGGTGCTCGAGCTCGACGAAGCTCTCGCGCTCCCTGAAGTGCGCGAGTGAGTCGAGCTCGCCGAGCGCCAGGGTTGGCGCGACCAGCAGCTTGCGCGCCACCGCTTCGCGCAGCAGCTCGAGGTTCGTGCGCGCCGCGAAGAGTGTCTCGAGCGCGGCATCGAAGGGCGCGTAGAACTCGGGCTCCACCTGGCCGAGCAGCATGCGGATCCCGAAGCTGCCCCAGTCCTCGTGGACGAAGCGCTCGTCGCACAAGCCCTCCGCATGCGCCCAGCGCGCGAGCCGCGTCAGGAAGGGGCCGGTCGAGGGCAGGAATCCAGGACCGAGAACCACCCAGCCGTCGCGCGTGGGGTAGCGCACGCGCATCGCCAGCTTGCCCAGCGGCAGCACGCCCGAGATGCGCTTGGGCTGCGGCTGCTTCCAGGGCGCGTCGAGGCTGTGGAACAGGGTCGCGAGCGTCATCGCCTGCTGGGCCGACACATCGACGTGTTGCCCGAGCCCCGAGCGCTTGCGCTCGAAGTGCGCGACCAGCGCGCCGACCGCGGCGTCGGCCGCGGCGTGCGCGTGCACCTGCGGTAGCGAGACGCGCAGCGGCGCGCGATCCGCGTCGCCGCACAGGTACAGCGGGCCGCTCGCCGCCGCGACGATCAGGTCCGTCGCCGCGTAGCTCGCCTTCGGTCCGGCGCCGCCGAAGGCGCTGATCGAGACCGAGATCAATCCCGGGCAGTCGCGCGCGAGCGCGTCGCCGTCCAGACCGAGCGCGCGCATGCGCGCCGGGCCGAGTGACTCGATCAGGAAGTCGGAGCCGCGTGCGAGGCGGCGCAGCTCGCGGCGGCCCGCCTCGCTCTCGAGATCGAGCACGACGCTGCGCTTGCCGCGCGCGTACGCCCAGAAGGAGAGCGAGCGCTCGGGGCCGGGCTCGTCCTTCCAGAAGGGCGCGCGGGCGCGCGCGGTCGAGCCGCCGGGCGGCTCGACCAGGATCACGTCGGCGCCGAGGTCCGCGAGGATCTGGCCGCAGAGCGCCCCGAACGAGTCCGCGAGGTCGAGGACGCGAAGGCCGTGCAGCACGGCCCGGATCTTACGCTACGGGCTCGCGGGTTTTTTGCGCGCCTCGAAGCGCGCGCAGGCGTCGCGCAGCGCGGCCTCGGGGTCGACACCGCGCGCGCTGGCGCGCGCCGCGAGCGCGAACAGGAAGTCGCCGAAGCGCCTGGGGTCCGAGCCCGCGAGCTCGGCGTCGGCGCGCTCCGCGATCGGATCCGGAGCGAGCTCCGCTGCGCCGGTGCGCGTCGCCCGGCGCGCGAGCTTCGCTGCGCGCAGCAGCGCGGGCAGCGCGAGCGG
>DATFUE010000497.1:0-7592 GCA_035261165.1 Myxococcota bacterium | reverse complement strand
CCCTGGATGCGGTCGCGCATCGGCGCGAAGAACAGCAGCAGCGCGAAGGACGCGACGAAGGCGTTGAACACGAACAGGTCGAGGCGCTCGCCGACCCAGAGCCGGATCGCCGCGAAGAACGCCGCCAGCCCGATCGCCATGATCGACAGCGCGACGGTGTTGCCCACCAGCTGGCGCAGATCGGCGACACGGACCTGTGTCAGGTGGAGATAGCCCGCATACAGATAGAGCAGCGGGAACAGCAGGGACGCGACCCGCGGCAGGGATAGCTGCCACATCAACACGTCGAGCCCGATGCCGCCGACGGCGATCGAGTGGGCGATCACCAGGTAGCGAACGCGGCGCTGCTCGGGCGACGCGGCGGCATCCGCGCGCGTCTCGTCGCCGGCCGCCTCCTCCGCTCCGCGCCCCTGACGCCAGAGGGCGAACGCGGCGGCCGCGACGCAGCCGAGCGCGAACACGTGCGCGGCGACATGGAGCGCGGTCGGCGCGGGATGGAACACGAGGATCGCAGCCCCGAGGGCAAGCGGGGTCGCGGCGAACGGCGGCGCCCAGCGCTTCGCGATCGCCGGCCGGCCCACCAGAGTCGCCGCGCAGGCGAGCGACAGCGGGCCGAGCGCGACCAGCGACAGGTCCGCGAGCGCGTCGCCCCACTCGTAGCCGAGACCGCGCGCGGCGCAGCCCGTACACCAAAGCCCGTAGGCGAGAGTGAGCCGAGCGAAGCGGCGCGCGGAGAGCTCCCGCCGCAGCGAGAGAAACGCGACGAGCAGCACGGCGGCGGCCGCCGCACCCATGAACGCGCTCTGCGTCTCCAACTCGACCTCGCGACGTGCTTGTCTGACTACTCCTTCGGGTTTCTCGCCGTTCGCTTGACGGTCTCGGGCGGCGCGGGCTACGTTCGGTCGAGATGCGCGAAACGAAAGGGGATTCCGCCACGTGAGTCGGATCCTTCTCGGCGTCTCCGGAGGCATTGCCGCATACAAGGCGTGCGAGCTGGTGCGCCTGCTCGCCCAGCGCGGCCACGAGCTTCGGGTGGTTGCGACCGCGAACGCGCTCGAGTTCGTCTCGGCGCTCACGCTGCAAACACTCTCGGGCGCGCCCGTCCGCTCGGAGTTACTCGCTGCCACCGCCGAGTCCGAGATCTCGCACATCGAGCTCGCGGACTGGGCCGAGGTGTTCGTGGTCGCGCCCGCGACGGCGAACGTGCTGGCGAAGCTCGCGCAAGGCATCGCCGACGATCTCTTGACCACGATCGCGCTCGCGACGGTCGCGCCACTCGTGGTCGCGCCCGCGATGAACGTGAACATGTACCGGCATCCCGCGACCCAGGCGAACCTCGACGTTCTCGCCAAGCGCGGCGCGCGCATCGTCGGCCCGGGCAAGGGCGATCTCGCCTGCGGCTGGGTGGGCGAGGGGCGGCTGATCGAGATCGACGCGATCGCCGCGGTCGCGGAGGGCTGCGTCACCGAGCAGTCCCTGGGCGGCGAGGTCGTGCTGGTCAGCGCGGGCCCGACGGCCGAGCCGATCGACCCCGTGCGCGTGATCACCAACCGCTCGTCGGGCAAGATGGGCTTCGCCGTCGCCGAAGCCGCCGCGCGCCGCGGCGCCGAGGTGATCCTGGTCGCCGGCCCCGCGGCGCTGCCTACGCCGCACGGTGTACAGCGCGTGGACGTCGAGACGGCGCTGGAGATGCGCGAGGCGGTGCTCTCCGCGCTCGAGCGTGCGACGATCGTGGTGCTCGCCGCGGCGGTCGCCGACTACGCGCCGGCGCGCGCGCAACAGAAGAAGCTGAAGCGCGAGAACGCCGACTCACTCACGCTCGAGCTGGTGCGCAATCCGGACATCCTCGCCGAGGTCGTGAAGCGCGGTGGCGGGCGCACCGTCGTCGGCTTCGCGGCCGAGACCGACCACCTGCTCGAGAACGCGCGCGGCAAGCTGGCGCGCAAGGGCTGCGATCTGATCGTCGCGAACGACGTGTCGCGCGGCGACATCGGCTTCGACGTCGATCGCAACGAAGTCGTGATCCTCGGCCCGGGTCCGGACGACCTGCGCGAGGTTCCCGAAGGCCCGAAGTCGGAGATCGCGGCGCGAATCCTCGAGCGTGTGCTCGAGGTGCGCCGGAGATGACGCGCGCGCGCGTTTGGTCGCTGGGGCTCGCGTCCGTCTTCGCGCTCGCGGGCGCCGCGGCCGCGGGGTCGGTGAGCGCGATCCGCGTCGCCGGCGGCATCAACCCGGCGGTCGCCGACTACGTCGCGAAGTCGATTCACCAGGCGCACGAGTCCGGCGCGGCCGCGCTCGTGATCGAGCTCGACACGCCGGGCGGCCTGGTGTCGTCGACCAAGGACATCGTCAGCGCGATCCTGAACGCCGAGGTTCCCGTCGTGGTGTACGTCTCGCCGCGGGGGGCGTGGGCCGCGTCCGCCGGAACCTTCATCACGCTCGCGGGTCACATCGCCGCGATGGCCCCGGGCTCGACGATCGGCTCGGCGCATCCGGTGACGATCGGCGGCGACAACCCGAAACAGCCCGAGCCCGAGGAGGCGGACGGCAAGAAGGGCAAGTCGGAGCCGCGACAGGGTGACTTCATGGCCGAGAAGATGGAGAACTTCACCACGGCGTTCATCGAGGCCATCGCGCGCGAGCGCAAGCGCAACGTCGAGTGGGCGGCCTCGGCAGTGCGGAACTCCGTGGCGATCGGCGCGCCGGAGGCGCTGAAGCGCAACGTCATCGATCTCATCGCCGACGACCTCGACGACTTGCTCGCGAAGATCGACGGCCGCGTGGTGAAGGTCGGCAAGGGCTCGGTCACCCTGCAGACCAAGGGCGCCGCGGTGACCCACATCCCGATGGACCTGTTGAATCGCGTGTTCGCGGTGCTGGCGGACCCGCAGATCGTCGGACTCCTGTTCCTGGTCGGGCTGCTCGGGATCTACATCGAGTTCCAGAACCCCGGCCTGGTCGCCCCGGGCGTCGTCGGCGCCGTGTCACTCGTGCTCGCGGCGACCGCGCTGCAGATCATCCCGTTCAACTGGGTGGGGCTGTTGCTCGTACTCGGGGGCATCGGCCTGTTGATCGCGGAGGTGCACGTGTCGAGCTTCGGCGTGCTGTTCGCGCTCGGGCTCGCCGCCCTGTGCTGGGGCGCGTGGCTCGCGTTCCGCGTGCCCGAGCTCTCGGACCTGTCGCTGCCGTTCTGGCGCGCGGTGTTTCCGTCGGCGCTCTCGCTGGCCGTCGTGGTCACCGGCGTCGCCTGGAGCGTCTCGCGCGCGCAGGCGCGGCCGCAGTACTCGGGCATCGAGGCTCTGGTGACACAAATCGGTGTCGCCGAGGACGACCTTTCGCCCCGCGGCCGGGTGCGCGTGCGCGGCGAGCTCTGGAACGCGTCGGCCGACGCGCCGGTGCGGCGCGGCGAGAGTGTGGAGATCGTCGCCGTGAAGGATCTGGTCCTGCACGTGCGCGCTCGCGCGGCGACGCGCGGAGGGGGAAGCTGATGTTCGGAGTCTTCGGGATCGCGATCTTCGTGCTGCTGGCGCTGCTGTTCTCGGCGGTGCGGGTGCTGCAGGAATACGAGCGCGGAGTGCTCTTCCGCCTGGGCCGGTTCAACAGCGTGAAAGGCGCGGGCATGCGCCTGGTGATTCCGCTCGTCGACCAGCTCGTGCGCGTCTCGCTGCGCGAGGTGGTCATGGACGTGCCGCCGCAGGACGTCATCACGCGCGACAACGTGTCGGTGAAGGTGAACGCCGTGATCTACTTCCGCGTCGTGCAGCCCCAGGACGCGATCATCAAGGTCGAGAACTTCCTGTACGGCACGTCGCAGCTCGCGCAGACGACGCTGCGCAGCGTCTGCGGCCAGGCCGAGCTCGACCACTTGCTCGCCGACCGCGATCGCCTGAACCAGCAGCTGCAGCAAGAGCTCGACCACGGCACCGATCCCTGGGGCGTGAAGGTGCGCGCGGTCGAGATCAAGCACATCGACCTGCCGCAGGACATGCAGCGCGCGATGGCGAAGCAGGCCGAGGCCGAGCGCGAGCGCCGGGCCAAAGTGATTCACGCGCAGGGTGAGTTCGAGGCGTCGCAGCGGCTGAAGGAGGCCTCGGACGTCATGCTCCAGTCACCGTACACGCTGCAGCTGCGCTATCTGCAGACGCTCGCCGAGATCGCCGTCGAGCACAACTCGACGATCCTCTTCCCGATGCCGCTCGACTTGCTGGCGCCGTTTCTCGAAGCGAAGCCCAAGCACGGAAGCGTCTAGGCGAGTCGATGCGTGGCGTGCGTTTCCTTCCGCTGTTGATCCTCGCCGCGGGGCTCGCGCTCTGGGCGTTCCAGGGCTTCTACGACGTCGCGCCGGACGAGCAGGCGATCGTGCTGAGCCTGGGCCGCTACTCCCGGACGGTCGATCCGGGTGTGTTCCGCTGGCACGCGCCGGGGATCGAGACGGTGCTGAAGCAGCGAGTCACGACGACCCTGCGCGAGGAGTTCGGCTACCGCTCGAAGCCGGGCGCGCAGGGCGCGGAAGTCGAGGAGCACCCGGAGGAGAAGGTCATGTTGACCTCCGACGAGAATCTCGTCGACGTCGACTTCGTGGTGCAGTACCGGATCGGCGACCCGCGCGACTATCTCCTGAACCTCCGCCCCGGCGAGCGCGAGGAGGTGCTGCGCGACGCGGCCCGCGCCGTGGTGCGCGCGGTCGTCGCGCAGAATACTGTCGACCAGGTGTTGACCGCGCGCGGCCTGATTCAAGACACCGCGCGCCTGCAGCTCCAGGCGGCGCTCGACGGCTATGGCGCGGGCGTGCGCGTCGAGAACATCCAGCTCCAGGACGTCGAGGCGCCCGAGGCGGTGCGCGAGGCCTTCGCCGACGTCGCGAGCGCGCAGCAGGACCGGGAGCGCGCGGTGCTGGAGGCGCAGGGCTACACGGACAAGGTCGTCCCGGAAGCGCGCGGTAGGTCGGAAGAGGCCGTGAACCTCGCGCACGCGTATCACGAGCGGCGCATCCTGGAGGCGCAGGGGGAGACCGAGGGCTTCCGAGCGGTGCTCGGCGAATACAAGAAGGCGCCCGAGGTGACTCGACAGCGGCTCTATCTCGAGACTCTCGAGGCGATCCTGCCGAGGATGGACAAGGTGATCCTCGAGACGGGTGCCACGGACAAGCTCCTCCCCTATCTGCCGCTGGGGCGGCGCTTGGAGGCGCCGCGATGAGTCGCTGGATCACCGGCTTGTTGCTCGCCGCCGCGCTCGTCGTGTTCGCGCTGTTCTGCGTGACGATCGTCGACGAGCGCGAGCAAGGTTTCCGCACCTTCTGGAACCAGGCCGAGCCGACGCTCTTCGGTGTCGCGCTGAACCGTCCGAACCTGACCGAGCCCGGCTGGTACATCGTGATCCCCGTGGTCCATCAGCTCTCGCTATACCCGCGCCAGAACATCTTGTTCCACTCCTCGAAGCGCTCGCTGAACACCGTGGAACGGACCCTGGTCGACGCGGACTACTACGTGGTGTGGCGCATCTCCGATCCGAGGCGCTTCTTCGAGGCGAACCGGCGCGAGGAGACCGCGGTCCAGCGCATCGACGAGCTGACTTACAGCGAGGTGCGCGAGACGGTGAACAAGCACCGCCTCGCCGATCTCCTCTCGCCCGAGCGAGACACGGTGCAGCAGGAGATCACGGCCGCCTCCAACGCGAAGCTCGCGCCGCTCGGGATCCACGTGGTGGACGTGCGCCTCGGCGCGACCTTGTATCCCGAGGAGAACCTGTCGCGGGTCTACGAGCGCATGCGCACCGAGCGCGCGCGCTTCGCGCTGAAGTTCCGCGCCGAGGGCGAGCAGCAGGCGCGCGCGCTGCGCTCCAAGGCCGACGGCGAGAGCCAGGTGATCCTGGCCCAGGCGGAACGCGAGTCGCTTCGCCTGCGCGGCGAGGGCGACGCAGAGGCCTCCCGGATCTACGCGGACGCCTACGCGGGCGATGCCGAGTTCTACGCGTTCTTTCGCAGCCTCCAGGCGTACCGCAAGGCGCTCGACGCGCAGACCACGGTGGTGATGTCGCCGCGTTCGGGCTTCCTCCGCTACCTGTTCGACATGGGGGGCGGCGCGAAGTCCGACAAGCCCGAGAAGTGAGTCACTCGGGAATCTGACGGTAGCGCCAGAAACCGATCGCCAGCGCGCCGAGGGTGACTCCCCAGACCGGCAACGGCGCGGGCAGCGTGCCGGAGCGTGCGGCGAGCAGCGCGAGCGACCAGCACAGCCAGAACGCGAACGCCGCCAGCAGCGAGCGCAGCAGGGCGCGCGGGAGTGAGTCGCCGCGCCCCGAGTCGCGCGTTGCGAAGGGGATCGCGAGCAGTACCACGATCAACACGCCGAACGGCTGCGCGAGTCGGCCGTGGAAGGCGAGCTCGAGCTTCGCGACCTGGACCGCGTCGCCCGCGTTCTTGCGGATCTGGCGCGCGAGCTGGTGCAGCGATGCCGTCGCCGCGGGCTCCGTGGCGCGACTCATCTCGCGGCTCGTTATGCCGAGATCGAGGCGCAGCGTGGGCGCGTCGTGGCGCGCGACCCCCTCGCCGGGCGAGAACTCGAGCACGTGGGCGTCGCGGATCTCCCAAGTGTCTCCATCGACGCTCGCGGCGCTGCGCGCGTCGATGCGCTCGCGGATCCCGCGCTGCTCGTCGAACAGGAACACGGTCACGTCGTTGAGCGTGCGCGCGTCCGCGTCGTACCTGCGGGCGGAGAAGATCGAAGTGCCCGAGGCGAACCACCAGCGCCCGAGCAGGCGCTCCGGATTGCGCACGTCGTCGCCCTGGGCGACGCTGCGGCCGCGCTCGAGCGCCTCGCGCAGCGGCACGAGCACCCGGTCGTCGAGAATTCCGAGGCCGAGCGTGGCCAGGGCACACACGATCAAGAGCGGCGCGAGCGCGATCTGCAAGCGGATGCCCCCGGTGCGGATCGCCGTCAGCTCGCGGTTGCGCACCGCGCGACTCAGGCACAGCACCGCCCCAGCAAGCCCCGACAGGGGCAGCATGATCGGGAGCACCGGGAACGAGCGCAGCGCGACCTCGCGCAGACCCACGTCGAAGCGACCCGCGAGGTCGTCGATGTGCAGCAGCATGTCCGCCGCCAGCCACATCGCGGCCAGCCCGAGGAACACCGCCGCGCTGGTGAGCGCGAACTCGAGCACGAGATGCCGGGCGATGGTCCGCATGCGCCCGAGGATAGCTTCCCGTTGCTTCTGCGGCCGCGACACCGTAAGTATGAGGCCCGAATGCAGGTCATCGAGGGCAGCGATCAGCCGCGCGAGTCGGCTCGCGGATGCGTGCTGACCGTGGGAAACTTCGACGGTCTGCACCTGGGTCACCGGGCGTTGCTCGCCGCCGTCGTCGCGCGGGGCCGCGAGCTCGGCCGGCCGACTGCGGTCTACACGTTCGACCCGCATCCGCGGCGCGTCCTGTTTCCCGAGCAGCAGCAGCCGCTGTTGATGACTTGGGACCAACTCGCCGCGGCGCTCGAGCGCGAGGGCATCGACTTTCTCGTGCGCGAGCGCTTCACGTCCGCGTTCGCCGCGCTCTCGCCGGACGAATTCCTGCGCGACGTCATCGCCGAGCGACTCGC
>DATFUE010000496.1:0-7900 GCA_035261165.1 Myxococcota bacterium | reverse complement strand
ACAGGTGCACGCGCACGCCGGCGACCTCGACCACGTCCGCGCCCGCAGACACGCCGCGCGCACGCGCGCGGTGCACCACCTCGAGCGGATCGGCGACCTCGAGGTCGATCCCCGAGAGGCCCTCGCCCCGGCCGTCGTGATCGGCGACGAAGCGCAGCTCACCGTCGTCGAGCGCGAGCGTGTACCTCCCGCTCGCGACCGCGCGCACCGGCCGCGCGAAGACCCGGCTCCAGCGCTCCGCCAGCGCGCGCGGGTCCGGGCCCTGCAGCTCGGCGCCGACCAGCCGACGCGTCACATCCGTGCGCACGTGCTCGCGCCACTCGGGTCCCGCCCAGCGCCACGACTCGGGCGGGCGCATCTGATCGAACGACACGATCGCGCCACCGACGTCGCGGGGGTGCAAGTGAATCGTCTCCGCGTCGGAGAGCGCGACCTGCCAGACGATGCGCACCCCGAGCTCCTCGATGCGCTTGCGCTCGGCGGCGAGGTCGGCGACCTGGGCAATCACCATGTAGCCGCCGTCGCCGCGTCGCCGCTCGAGCAGGCGGCCGGCGGTCGTGCCTTCGCGCAGCGGCGAGACGACCTCGAGAAAGCTCGTGCCGATCGGCATGAGCGCGTTGTGCAGGCCGAACTCCTCGACCCCCGGATCGCGGAAGCAGACCTCGATGCCGAGCACCGCGCAGAGGTCGTCGACGACGGGTTGGAGATCGCGCGCCACGAGGGCGATTTGGCGAAGTTGCATCCGCGCAGTGTGCACCGGCGCGCCCCGCCGCGGCCAGCGCGACCTGGCGGCTACTGGACCGCGCTGCACACCTGCGCGATGCCCGGAGTCTTGCCCGCGAGGTAGCGCCGCAGGACGACGAGATCGACCAGGTCGCAATTGGCGTCGCCGATCACGCTGCAGCGCGCGCGCTCGGCCGCCGAGAGCGGGGCCGTGGTCGGTCGCGAGAACGCGGAGCGCAGTCGAGTGACGTCGGTGCCGTTGCGCACGGAGTTGCCGTCGATGTTCCCGCACACCACCGGGAAGAGCGCCGCGCAGTCCGCGAATAGCGTGACGTCTCGGGTGGTCGAGAGACCCACGCCGTCACTCACCGTCAGCGCGAACGTGTACGAGTAGGAATTCCCGTTGCAGCCCAGCGGGAGGATGGTCGCACTGCTGGAGCAGCTCGTGTCGATCGGCCCCGGCTCGGAGTCGCCGTTGTGGTGCAGCGTCACCTGCCACTGACACGAGAGCTGGCCCGCGCCCTGCTCCGCATCCGAGATGCCCGCGGAGAGCGGAACCACGCTGGCCGCCGTCATCGAGTAGAGCCCCTGACTCGCCGGGCTCGTGATCGAAACCTGCGGCGGCGTGTCGTTCACCGCGATCGCCGTCTGCGCGACCGCCGTCTGGTTGCTCGCATCGCGCACGGCGAGCGTCACGTTGTAAGTCGTCGGCGCGCCGACCGGGCCGTAGAACGTGTGACTGGGGTTCGCGGACGTTGCGAGCGGGCTGCCGTCGCCGAAGTTCCACGAATACGTGAGCGGCTGGCCCTCGGGATCGCTCGAGCCGGAGCCGTTGAACGCGACACTGAGCGGTGTCGTCCCGAAGCGGGGCGTCGCGCTCGCCAGCGCGGTCGGCGGGAGATCTCCGCTGGCGGCGTAGGAGATGCGGTAGATCATCCAGCTGCCGAGATCGACCTCGTAGAGGCCGCCCGTCGTCGGGCTGGTCGCGAGCATCACGACCCCGCCGACGTCGGTCCCGAACGGCGTGACCAGGGTCGGCTGGTCGTCCGCGTCGTAGCGGATGTTCGTGATCGTCGCGGAGCCGAGATCCGCGTGGAAGAAGCTGTTCCGGAACTCCGGGGGGAAGTCGCTGCCCGAGTACCAGACTTCGCCCGACGCGGTACTTCCGCTGATCTGCGTACCCGCGACCGGCGAGCCCGGCGCGCCGACCTGCGCGAACGTCGGAGCGCCGTTGCTGAACGTTGGCGTGACCATCTGCCCGGCCACATCGCGACCGTACGCGAGGCCGGGCCGGCGATGCATGAAGCGCGGAATCCCGGCCGGGATTTGCTTCGTGGCGTCGCAGGGGTTCGGGAAGCTCGGGGTGCCGAGTGTCTCCTGCACGAGCAGGTCGCTGAAGCTGAAGAACGGCTGCGCGCAGCCGCCGCTGCCGTACAGCGGGTTCGCTGCGTCGGGGTTCTGCACGGGCCCGGCCTCCTCGTAGCCAGGATGCAGCTCCATGCCTTCGTACAGCGGCCAGCCGCCGTTGTATCCCGGCCCGTCGACGACTTCGATCTCCTCCCACAGGTTCCAGCCCACGTTCCCGACGTAGATCGAGCCCGGCGCGGCGTCCGAAGGCAAGTGACTGCCGGTGTGCGGCCGAACCGTGAAGCGGAACGGGTTGCGGAAGCCGAGCGCGAACACGCGCGAGCGCGCCCCGCGCGGATCCGTGGGATCGTAGAACGGATTGCTCGGCAGGCCAGCACCGGTCTGTGGGTCGAGGCGGAGGATCTTGCCCGCCAGCGAGGACACCAGCTGCGCGCGGTACGCGCCGACGTCCTCGTGCGCCGAGATGATTTCCTCCGCCAACCCCTCCTCCGTGTAGGCGCCCCAGGTCGGGCCGCCCGTGTCGGGCCCGATGAAGCTTGCGCCATCGCCGCAGCTCGCCAGCAGCGAGTCGTCGGCGCCGAACGCGAGTGACCCAGTGCCGTGCGACGAGAAGAGCGTCGGGCAGCCCGTGCCGGCCGACTCACCGAGCAGCACGAGCCGCGACGCCGGATCGACCGTGCGGAAGCCCGTCGCGGCGTTCGCGGTGTAGCGCGTGATGCGCACGACCTGCGGCGCGTCGGTGTCGCTCAGCCCCGGGTCGTAGTCGGGCTGGCCGGCGTTCTGCAGGTAGTAGTGATCGACGGCGTAGAACAGGTAGATCCAGCCGGTCTGAAGGAAGTTCGGGTGCAGCGCGAAGCCGAGCAGGCCGTGCTCGCCCCAATTCCCGACCTCGTCGCTGATGTCGACCAGCGGAGCCGCGCTCTTCACGCCGTTCTCCACGATCCACACCCGGCCTGCGCGCTCCCAGACGTACATGCGCCCGTTCGCGTCGAACGCCACGCCGACCGGAGCTTCCCAGGGTCCCGCGACGGGGGTCGTCGTGAACCCCGAGGGCAATGCGGCGCTCGCTGCGCTCGCGAGGCACAACCACGGCGTGACCCACGACAGCAACACGAGCGACATCGGGCGCATGGCGATACGCCATCGTACACGGACGGAGCGCGCGCGGGAACGCTCGATCCGCAGTCAGGTGAATCCGCCGGAACGTTGCGTGTAAGATCCGTTGCGCGCCGCATGAAGGAGGCTGGAAGGTGGCTGGAATTACGGGTTACGGAAGCTACTTGCCCTACAACCGCCTGGCGCGTTCGGCGCTCGGCGCCGGCAAGGGCGAGCGGACCGTCGCGAGCTACGACGAGGATTCCGTCTCGATGGCCGTCGAAGCGGGGCGCGATGCGGTGCGTGGCGCGCGCGAGATCGAGACACTCATCTTCGCGACGACCAGCCCGCCGTACGCGGAGAAGCTGAACGCGGCGACGATCGCGGCGGCGCTCGACCTGCCGCGCAGCGTGCGGGCGCTCGAGCTCGGCAGCTCCACGCGCATGGGCCTGGGCGCCCTGCTCGCCGGCGCGGACGCCGCGGCGGGCGGCGGTCGCGCGCTCGTGGTGGCGGCGGACGTCGTGATCGGCGCCCCCGGCGGCGCGCGCGAGAGCGGCGGCGGCGACGCCGCGGCGGCGTTCGTGACCGGTCCCGACTCGCAGGCGATCGCGCGTTTCATCGGCCGCGCGTCCGCGACGACCGAGATCCTCGACGTCTGGCGCCTGCCGAGCGACGCGTTCGCGAAGCAGTGGGAGGAGCGCTTCGGCGCCGAGACACTCGGCCCGATCGCGGTCGACACGGCGACCCGCGCGCTCAAGAGCGCGGGCATCGGTCCCGCGGATCTGAAGACCGTCGTGCTCGACGGCACGAACGCGCGGGGCGTGGCGTTCGTCCCCGAGGCGCTGCGGCTGAAGCCCGAGCAGGTCGCGGATCCGATGCTCGCCTCCGTCGGGCGTGCCGGCGCCGCGCACGCCGGCCTGGTGCTCGCGCGCGCGCTCGATCGCGCGGTCCCGGGCGACAAGATCCTGGTGCTGTGCAGCGCCGACGGCTGCGACGCGGTCGTGCTCGAGGTGACCGAGAAGATCGCCGCGGCGCGGCCGCTCCACTCGGTGGACCGCTGGCTGGGCGCGAAGCGCGCCGGCCTCCTTTACAACACCTATCTCAAGTGGCGCGGCATCCTGGCTTTCGAGCCGCCGCGCCGCCCGGAGCCCGAGCGGCCCGCGGCCCCGCCGATGCGGCGCGCCGATCACTGGAAGTACGCATTCGTCGGCTCGCGCTGCGAGGCCTGCAACACCGGGCACCTGCCGCCCCAGCGCGTGTGCGTGAAGTGCACGGCAGTCGACCAGATGCGCGAGGAGCGCTTCGCCGACGCGTCGTGCAAGGTGGCGACCTACACGCTCGACCATCTGGCCTACACGCTGCAGCCGCCGGTCGTCGCCGCGATCGTCGACTATGCGGGCGGCGGGCGCTTGTCGTGCGAGCTCACCGACGTCGACCCGAAGGAGGTCGCGATCGGGAACGAGCTCGAGATGACGTTCCGCCGCCTCTACACCGGTCAGGGCGTGCACAACTATTTCTGGAAGGCGCGGCCGAAGCGCTAAGCTCTGCTGGGAAGCCGAGCGAGGGCCGTGCACGCGGGCCGATGTCGGGCGCAGCCGCGCAGCGAGGCACAGGCGAGCGAAGGAGACAAGAGTGGCGAGCCGAGGCATCAAGGACCGAGTCGCAATCGTCGGCATGGGCTGTACACCGTTCGGTGAACACTGGGACAAGGGTGCCGACGATCTGCTCGTCGACGCCGCCGGCGAGGCCTACAAGTCGGCGGGGGTCGGGCCCGAGCAAGTCGACGCGTACTGGCTCGGCACGATGGGCAGCGGTGTGTCCGGGCTCATGCTCTCCGAGGCGCTGAAGCTCGACTACAAGCCGGTGACTCGGCTCGAGAACATGTGCGCGACCGGATCGGAGGCGATGCGCAACGCGGCGTACGCCGTGGCCAGCGGCGCGTACGACCTGGTGATGGCGATCGGCGTCGAGAAACTGAAGGACTCGGGATACTCCGGGCTCACCGGCTCGCGGCCGCCGTCGGACGGCACCGACTCGTCGATGACCGCGCCCGCGACCTTCTCGCTGCTCGCGCCCGCCTACGCCAAGAAGTACGGCGTCGACGAGGCGACCCTGAAGCAGGTGCTCGCGCGCATCGCCTGGAAGAACCACAAGAACGGCGCGAAGAACCCGAAGGCGCAGTTCCGCAAGGAAGTCTCGATGGAGAAGATCTGCGCCTCGCCGTCCGTCGCCGGCATGCTCGGCGTCTTCGACTGCTCGGGAGTCTCGGACGGCTCGGCCGCCGCAGTTCTGTGCAGGGCCGAGGATGCGCACAGGTACACCGATCACCCGATCTACCTGAAGGCGCTGGCGTTCGCCGCGGGTCCCGCCGAGGGCTACTTCAGCCAGGACTACGACTTCACCACCTTCCCCGAGGTCGTCGCCAGCTCGATGGACGCGTACAAGCAGGCCGGAGTCACGAACCCGCGCGACGAGATCAGCATGGCGGAGGTGCACGACTGCTTCACGCCGACCGAGCTCGTGCTGATGGAAGACATGGGCTTCTCGCCGCGCGGTCACGCGTGGAAGGACGAGCAAGAGGGACGTTTCGACCTCGAGGGCGCGCAGCCGGTGAATCCCGACGGCGGCCTGAAGTCGTTCGGCCATCCGATCGGCGCGTCCGGGCTGCGCATGATGTACGAGATGTGGCTGCAGCTTCGCGGCGAGGCGGGACCGCGCCAGATCAAGACGCCGAAGCTCGGCCTGACGCACAACCTCGGCGGCGCGCCGGGTCGCTGCGTCAGCTTCGTCTCCATCGTCGGGAACTCTCCCGGTTGAGTCTCAGTGACTTCGCTCGCCTGCGGCTCGCCGCTCGCCGCTCCGCCCGACACCGGCCCGCGGGGGGCGGGGCGCGCTCGGGGCGGCCCTCGCTCGCACCTCCGATCGACCTCGCCTTCAGCCAACCCCGGTGACTGCACCGGCTGACTCAGCGACGGCTCCGCCTCCGTTCTCGGAGAAGGAGTTCTATCTCGAAGACTTTCACGGGAAGACGCTCGCGATCGCGGCGCCGGCCGCGGATCTGCGCCAACCGGCGCGCCTCGCGCAGGTGATCGACGAGCTCACGCGCAACGAGACGAACGTCGTGTTGCTCTCGACGGAGCGCTCCGCGCTCGAGCCGCTGGTCGGCGAGCACGTGCTCTCGATGGCCACGCCGCGGCTCGAGGGCACGGTCTGGCGCCAGCTGCGCGCGTCGTTCCGGCTCGGACTCGTGGTCGCGGGCTCACTCGCGTTCGCCCCGGCCTGCCGCGAGGCGACGCTGCGGCTCGGCATCTCGAAGCTCGTGTGGATCGACCGCGACGGCGGCATCCTGCGGGCGAACGGCGAGCGCGTGTCGTTCGTGCACCTCGAGGAGCTGCGCGAGCTCCTCGCCGCCGGCGCGCCGCGCAACGAGCGGCGGGCGGCGCTGCTGCGCGAGGTCGAGGCGATGCTCGTCGCGGGCGTTCCCGCGGTGAACGTGTGCACGCTCGAGGGTCTCTCCGACGAGCTCTTCAGCTACGCGGGCTCGGGCACGCTCTTCACGGAAGAGCGCTACGTGCTCGTGCGCAAGCTCGGCCTCGACGACTTCGACGCGGCGAGTGACTTGATCGCGCGCGGCACCGCCGAGGGCTATCTCGCGCCGCGCACGCAGGAGCAGCTCGACGCGGTGCTCGCGAGCGGCTTCGGCGCGTTCGTCGAGGGCTACCATCTGGCGGGAATCGGCGCGCTGCTCACCGACGAGCCGGGCGGCTGCGCCGAGGTCGCCTCGCTCTACACGCTGACCCGGTTCCTCGGCGAAGGCGTCGGTGGGCACCTGGTCGCGTACGCGCTAGCGCGCGCGCGCGAGCGCGGGCTTGTTTTCGTGTACGCCTGCACCACCAGCGAGGGCGTGGGACGCTTCTTCGAGCTGCACGGCTTCCGGCCGGCGTCCCCCGAGGAGGTGCCCGCGGCGAAGTGGCGCGGCTACGACCCGGAGCGGCGCGCGCGCGTGCGCTGCTACCGGCTCGATCTCGCCGCGCCGAGCGTGCCCGCGAACGGGGCGGCGAGCGTCTCGAGCTGAAGCGGCGCATCGCCGACCACGCCCGCGGGCAGCTCGAGCGCGCGCGCGTGGAGCTGCATGCGCTCGCCGATCGAGCGCGCCGGATCGTAGAGTGGATCGCCGGCGATCGGGTGGCCCAGGTGCGCGAGGTGCACGCGCAGCTGGTGCTGGCGCCCGGTGACCGGCTCGAGCTCGAGCTCACTCCGATCCGCGGAGCTGCGGACCAGGCGCACGCGCGTGTGCGCCGCGACGCCGGCGGGGTCGACCCGGAAGCGCGGCGGCCGATGACCGCAGCGCAGGACCCGCCCGCGCAGCTCGAGCTCCGGCACCGACACCGAGAAGTGTCGGCTCGCGTCGCCGCGTACGCCGGCGTCGTAGCGGCGCCGCACCGCGCCGCTGGCGAACGCGCGCACCAGCCGGCGCTGCACGTCGGCGCGCAGCGCGACGAGCATCACCCCCGAGGTCTCGCGGTCGAGCCGGTGCGGCAGCCACGGCCCGCCCGGCTCTGCGTCGCGCGCCTGACCGAGCGCGAGCGCGGTGAGCAGAGTGCGCTTGATCTCGTTTCCCGCGGGGTGACAGGGCACGCCGGCAGGCTTCTCGATCGCGAGCCAGCCGTCGCCGCGCGCCAGCGGCTCGAGCCCGAGCAGATCGTCGAGGCTC
>DATFUE010000495.1:0-13467 GCA_035261165.1 Myxococcota bacterium | reverse complement strand
GCGAGCAAGTCGGCGACGCGCTGGCCGTGTTTCTCGAGCCAGGCGGCGGGCAGCGGCGCGAAGCCGCCGCCCGCCAGCGGCACGAGTGACTCGCCTTCGCTCCACGCGCGCAGCACGTGCGCCGCGTCGACCCGCGCGCCGCGTGGGCCGGCGCTGAACTCGAGCTCGAGCCGGTTCGAGCCGCCGCGCAGTCGCGGATCGAGCTCGGGCGCGAGGAAGAAGGACGCGTGCGCGCTCCCGACGACGTCGCCCGAGAAGCGCTCGAGCGCGGCTCGGAACTCGATCGCCTCCTGCGGCGCGAAGTCGCGCTCGGCGCCCGGCGCGAGCCCGAGCTCGCGCTCGAGCCGCGAGACGAGCGCGGCCTCCGCCGACTCGTTGCGCCGCGGGACGGCGTCCCCGACCGCGATCAGCCGCCCATCCTCGATGCGTGCCACCGGCGGGTCGCCGTAGACCAGCTCGGCCGCGACGTGCAGGCGGTCGCCATGGCGAGTCACTCGCGCGTAGAGCCGCGGCTTCGCGAGCTGCTCGCGGGGCAGACGCTCGGTGCGGATCTCGACAGCGATGCGCGCGCGCAGCTCGGGAATCACTTCGGAGACCAGGCGCCCGGCGGCTTCGAACGGGTAGAGCCGCCCGTGGCCGAGCTCGCTCTTCTCGCGCAGCGTGAGCCGTGGATCGCCGAGGGGGCGCAGTGCGCCGCCGCACAGCGCGACGCCGTTCGCGAACGTCTCGCCCAGGCGCGAGTCGGCGGCCAGCTGCACGGCAAAGCCGTCGCCGCGGTCCTCGACGAGCGCGATCGGGAGCACCGGCTCGAGCGACACCGAAATGGGTAGGCCGTCGAGGCGCACGTCCTCGCAGCCGACCAGCGCCGCGAGCAGGCGCTGCATGGCTTCGGCCGGCGGCGGCCCGGTGCGGCGCGCGTCGAGGAGCCGCTCGACCGCCAGGTCCTCCGCGCTGACCAGGGGCGCGGGACCGCCCGCGCGCCCGGTCGCGTACGCGGCGAGCGAGTGCACGAGTGGCTCGCTGTTTCCGTCGCGCACCAGCACGCGCGCGAGCGCCAGGCCTCCCGGCGCACGCGTGAGCCGGTAGCCGAGCTTCGCGGCGCTCCCGCCCGCGCTCGGCAGCGCCTCTCCCGACTCGCTCGCGCGGCGCAGCGCGATCAGCGCCGCGCAGGTGTGCTCGCAGGGATCGTCCGGCCCGTCGCAGTCGCACTCCCAGCTCGAGCGCGTGGGGTGCAGGCGGACGGCCGGGGCCGCGCGGCCGGCGCGCACCAGCACGCGCAGCACGACCTCGTCGTCGGAGCGTGACTCGAGGCTCACCGCGCCGCGCCGCACCAGCTCGACGGCGCGCGACCAGACGGCGCTCTCCGCATCGGCGCGCACCGCCTCGAAGAGCTCGTTCATGGGCGGCGAAGGCTACGCGAGCCCCCGGTGCCCTGCCACGCAGTGGCGCGGACTTCGGCCTCGGGCATCCTCCCCAGCTTGGCGGCGACACCAAACAGTGCAGCGGAAGGGCGGGCCGCGCGGCGGATTCCCGCGCTGCTCGTCTCCGGCTTTCTCGGCTCCGGCAAGACGACGCTCGTGCGCCATCTGCTGCGCGACGCGCAGGCGCGCGGGCTCCGACTCGCGATCGTGTCGAACGAGTTCGGCGAGCTCGGCATCGACCGCGCGCTGCTGGGCGGCAGCGACGAGACGTTCGTCGAGCTCGGCGGCGGCTGTGTCTGCTGCCGGCTCTCGGACGAGCTGGTCACCACGCTCGAGAAGCTGCGCGCGAGCGTGAATCCCGATCGCGTGGTGATCGAGACGTCGGGGGTCGCGCTGCCCTACGACGTGTCGCTGCACTTCTTCCGCGAGCCGCTGGCGCGCTGGATCGGCGAGGACCTGACGGTGATCGTGGTGAACGCCGAGCAGGTCGCGGACGGGCGCGATCTCGACGACACGTTCGAGGACCAGCTCTCGTCGGCGGATCTGATTCTCATGAACAAGATCGATCTCGTGGCGGAGTCCGCGCTGCCCGCGCTCGAGGCGAAGCTGCGGGCGCTCGAGCCGGACGCGCCGATCGTGCGCGCCCGACATGGCGCGGTGTCGGTCGACTTGCTGTTCCCGCCGAGCCCGAGTGAGCTGGGCACGCGGGAGAAGCGCGCCGACCGCGGGCGCGAGCCGCACACGCACCAGGAGTTTCACGCCGAGATTCGCGACTTCGGGCGCGGGCTGGCGAGCCGCGCGATCGCGGAGCAGCTCCACGCCGCGGGCGCGCTGCGCGCCAAGGGCTTCGTCGAGACCGCCGAGGGCCTGCGCCTGGTGCAGGGCGTAGGCCCCCGCATCGAGCTCGTTGCGCCCGAGCTGGCGCCGCCGCCCGAGCTCGTCGGGCGGATCGTGTTGATCCGGCGCGGCGCGCCGCGCGATGACTGACTCCCCCCGGCTCGATTCACTTGCGCAGCCGATCGGGCTCCCGCCAGCCGAGATCCTGGCGCGCTTCGTCGGCTGGTGCGAGGCGCGCGGCCTGCGGCCCTACCCGGCGCAGGAGGAGGCGTTCCTCGAGCTCCTCGAAGGCAAGCACGTGGTGCTCGAGACGCCGACCGGCTCGGGCAAGTCACTGGTCGCGCAGCTCCTGCACTTCAAGGCGCTGTGCGAGGGTGCGCGCTCGTTCTACACCTCGCCGATCAAGGCGCTGGTCTCCGAGAAGTTCTTCGCGCTGTGCGGCGCCTTCGGGGCCGAGAACGTCGGCATGCTCACGGGCGACGCGAGCATCAACGCGGGCGCGCCGATCGTGTGCTGCACCTCGGAGGTGCTCGCGAACATGGCGCTGCGCCAGGGCTCGGACCTGCAGCTCCCGTACGCCGTGCTCGACGAGTTCCACTTCTACTCCGACTCACAGCGCGGCTGGGCCTGGCAGGCGCCGCTGCTGGTGCTGCCGAAGACGACGTTCCTGTTGATGTCCGCGACGCTCGGCGACACCAGCGCGATCCGTCGCGACCTGGCGGCGCGCAGCGGGCGCGAGGTGGCGCTCGTCCACTCCGACGACCGGCCCGTGCCGCTCGACTACACGTATCGCGAGACCGCCCTACACGAGACGGTGTCGGACCTGCTCACCGAGGGGAAGGCGCCGATCTACGTGGTGAGCTTCACGCAGCGCGAGGCGGCGGAGCTCGCGCAGAGCCTCACCAGCGTCTCGGTCGCCACTCGAGAGGAGCGCGACAGGATCGCGCGCGCCCTCGGCGAGTTCGCCTTCGACAGCCCCTACGGCAAGGATCTCTCCCGCTTGATCCGCGCCGGCGTCGGCATCCACCACGCGGGCCTCCTGCCGAAGTACCGGCTGCTGGTAGAGCAGCTCTCGCAGCAGGGCCTCTTGAAGGTCATCTCGGGCACGGACACGCTGGGCGTGGGCGTGAACATCCCGATCCGCACCGTGCTGTTCACCAAGCTCGCGAAGTTCGACGGACGGCGCGTCGGCCAGCTCTCGGTGCGCGAGTTCAAGCAGATCGCGGGGCGCGCGGGTCGCAAGGGCTTCGACCACCAGGGCAGCGTCGTGTGTCAGGCGCCCGAGCACGTGATCGAGAACAAGCGCATGCGCACGCGCGCGAGTCAGTCGGGCAAGAAGAAGAAGAAGAACGAAGTCACCCGGAAGCCGCCGCCGGGCTTCGTCGGCTGGAACGAGGACTCGTTCAAGCGCCTGATCGAGCGTCCGCCGGAGCCGCTCGTCTCTCGCTTCCGCGTGACGCACGGCATGCTGGTCCTGCTGCTGCGCCACGGGGAGGAGCAGGCGGACCCGCGGCGCAGCTGGCGCGTGGTCGCGGAGCTGATCGGGACGAGTCACGAGGACGAGCGCCGCAAACGGCGGCTCTTGCGCGACGCGGCGCAGCTGTTCCGCGGCCTGCGCGCGGCGGACATCGTGCGCATCGAGCGCGATCCGGCGACCGGTCTGCGGCGCGTGCGCGTTGCCGGCGACCTGCAGTGGGACTTCTCGCTGCACCATGCGCTGTCGCTGTATCTCGTCGAGGCGATCTCCTACATCGAAGCGCGCGACGACGCCTTCGCGCTCGAGGTCCTGTCCCTCGTCGAGGCCGTGCTCGACGATCCGCGCGCGCTCCTCCTGCGCCAGCTCGACCGGCTGAAGAGCGACCTGATGTCGCGCCTGAAGGCGGAGGGCGTGCCGTTCGAGGAGCGCATCCGCCGCCTCGACGAGCTGCAGCCGCCCGCGCCCAGCCGCGACTTCATCGAGCAGACCTTCGGCTACTTCGCGCAGAAGCATCCCTGGGTCCAGAGACAGGACGTGAAGCCGAAGTCGATCGCGCGCGAGCTCGTCGAGGGCTACTGGGACTTCGATCACTACGTGCGCTTCTACGGCCTGCAGCGCAGCGAGGGACTGCTCCTGCGCTATCTCGGCGAAGTCTACGGGTCACTCGTGCAGACGGTGCCCTCGGCGGCGAAGACCGACGCGGTGCACGACGTAATCGCGTACCTCCGGACGCTGCTGGAGCGCGTCGACTCGAGCCTCGTCGCCGAGTGGGAGAGCCTGCTGCACCCCGAGCTGCGCGCACCCGTGGCCGCGGCCGCGCCGTCGCCGCGCGCCTACGATCTCGCCGCCGATCCGCGCGAGCTGCGCGCGCGCGTGCGCGCGGAGCTGCACCGGCTGGCGCGTGCGCTCGCCGCGCGTGACTGGGAGGAGGCGGAGCGCGTGGTGCACCGCGATCCGGACGACCCCTGGACCGCGGAGCGCTTCGCGCGCGCGCTCGAGCCGTTCCGCGCGGAGTACGGCGAGATCGTGTTCACGCCGCGCGCGCGCGAGAACGAGTGGACGCGCCTCGAGCCGGACGGCCCGCGCCACTGGCGCGCGACGCAGGCGCTGCTCGACCGCGACGACGACAACCTCTGGTGTATCGAGGCCGAGATCGATCTCAGCGGCGAGCGCGACCCCGTCGGGCCGCTGCTCCGCCTGGCGCGGATCGGGACTTAGTCGCCCGCGCCTTCTCCCGCGTCGCGCGCGCGCGGCTCGCCGCCCAGCTGCAGATCGGGCAGGCCGCGAAGTCGTGTGCGCGCGCCGGGCAATAGCGCCGGCCGAAGTAGATGATCTGCAGGTGGCGCCGGATCCACTCACTCTCGGGGAACAGCGCCTTCAGGTCGCGCTCGGTCTCGACGACGTTCCGCCCGCTCGACAGACCCCAGCGCGCGGCGAGCCGGTGGATGTGCGTGTCGACCGGAAATGCCGGCACGCCGAACGCGTGCGCCATGACCACGCTCGCGGTCTTGTGTCCGACCCCGGGCAGCGCCTCGAGCTCCTCGAAGCTCTTCGGCACCCGGCCGCCGTGGCGCTCCAGGACGAGCCGCGAGAGCGCGTGGATGTTCTTCGACTTCGCCGGCGAGAGCCCGCACGGCAGGATGATGCTGCGGATCTGCGGCACGCTGAGCCGGGTCATCGCCGCCGGATCGCTGGCGAGCGCGAACAGCTTCGGAGTCACTTGGTTCACGCGCTCGTCGGTGCACTGCGCGGAGAGCACGACCGCGACGAGCAGCGTGTACGGATCCTCGTGCGCGAGCGGGATCTCGGGCAGCGGGAACTTCTCGTCGAGGATCTTTCCGATCCGGTCGGCCTTCTCCTGGCGAGTCACTGAATCCTCCCGGCGAGGAAGCGGACGAAGGCCGGATGCGCGTTCGCGCACGGCACGAGCTCGAGCGCCTCGCCGCCCGCCTCCCGCCATTGCTCGGCCCCGCGGATGCCGATCTCCTCGAGCGTCTCGAGGCAGTCCGCCGCGAACGACGGGCACAGCACCGCCAGCCGCTTCACGCCCGCGCGCGCAAGCTCCGGCAGACGCACGTCGGTGTACGGCCGGATCCACGGCTCCCTCCCGAGCCGAGACTGGAAGGCGAGCGAGAACGACTCGGGTGCGAGCCCGAGCGCGCCAGCCAGGGCGCGCGTGGTCGCGTGACACTGCGCGCGGTAACAGCGCGCGTTCGCGCTCCCCATCGCGTCGCAACAGGTCTCCGCCCCGAGACAGTGTCTGCCGGTCGGGTCGCTCGCGCGCACGTGGCGCTCGGGCAGGCCGTGATACGAGAACAGCACGTGATCGGGGCGAAACGCGGCGAGGCGCGGGCGCGCGATCTCCGCGAGCGCCGCGATGAAGCCCGGCGCGTCGTAGAACTCGCCCTGCGCCTCGAGGGGCGGCACGTTGTTGCGCGCGCCCGCGAGCTCGAAGACGCGCGCGAGCGCCGAGCCGAGGGACGACGACGCATACTGGGGGAACAGCGGCAGCGCGACGATGCGCGCGACCCCCGCGTCGCAGAGTCGCTCGAGCGCGCCCGCGATCGACGGTTCGCCGTAGCGCATGCCGAGCTCGACGACGTGGCCCGCGCCGAGCCCGGCCGCGAGCGCCGCGCGCAGCGCCAGCCCGTTCGAGAGCAACGGAGATCCCTCGGAGCTCCAGACCTTCTGGTACAGCGCCGCGGAGCGCGGAGCGCGAAGCGGCGCGATCACCAGATTCACCAGCGCCCAGCGCGCGGGGGCGGCCAGGTCGATCACGCGCGGGTCCGAGAGGAACTCGCGCAGGTAGCGGCGCACGTCGCCGGTCTCCGGCGAGCGGGGCGTACCCAGGTTGAGCAACAGCACACCGGTCTTCCCCGCCGCGTTCACGCGCGAAGTAAAGCGGGAAACCCGCCGCCCTGTCGACCCCTGCGGCTTGACTCGGGTAGCGGTTCCTGGCTTGCTTGGGGCACTTCGGGAGGGACGATGGCCTCGCAGCTCGATCTCGCGATTCGCGGCGGAACGCTGGTCGACGGCACCGGCGCGCCGGCACGCAAGGGCGACCTCGGAATTCGCGGCGGCCGCATCGCGGAGCAGGGCGTTGTGAAGGGACGCGCCGTGCGCGAGCTCGACGCGAGCGGCTGCGTGGTCGCGCCCGGCTTCGTCGACATCCACACCCACTACGACGCGCAGATCTTCTGGGACCGCATGCTCACGATCTCGCCGTGGCACGGAGTCACTTCGGTGGTGATGGGCAACTGCGGCTTCGGCGTCGCGCCCACGCGCCCCGCGCACCGCGACCTGATTATGCGCACGCTCGAGAACGTCGAGGGCATGTCGCTCGAGGCGCTGCGCGCCGGCATCGGGCCGGAGTGGCCCTTCGAGACCTTCCCGCAGTATCTCGACGCGCTCGACCGGCGCGGGACCGCGATCAACGTCGGCGCGCTCGTCGGTCACACGCCCGTGCGCCTGTACGTGATGGGCGAGGCCGCGACCGAGCGCGAGGCGACCGAGGACGAGATCGCGCAGATGGAGCGCATCGTGAGCGAGGCGCTGCGCGCCGGCGCGGTCGGCTTCGCCACGAGTCGCTCGGCGACGCACGTCGGCTACGAGGGCCGGCCGGTGCCGAGCCGCGCGGCTTCGATGCAGGAAGTGACTCGGCTCGCGGCGACGCTCGGTCAGACCGGGCGCGGGCTCATGCAGGCGACCATCGGGCGCGGGTTCTTCACGCAGGAGCTCGCGGAGCTGGCCCGCAAGACCGGCCGCGCGGTGTCGTGGACGGCGCTGCTCGCCGGCGCGCTCGGGCCCGACGGACACCGCAAGGTGCTCGAGGATCACGAGAAGCTGCAGCGCCAGGGCGTGCAGGTGTACCCGCAGGTCGCGTGCCGGCCGCTCAACTTCGAGTTCCAGTGGAGCGCGCCCTTCCCGTACGAGAGCATGGAGCTGTTCAAGCCCGTCTCGCAGGCGGACCGCGCCGGGAAGAAGCGCATCTACGCCGATCCCGAGTTCCGCGCGGCGTTCCGCGCGCGGGGCGAGCGCGGCGGCATCGCCGGGCGCTGGGCCGACACGGTCGTGTCCTGGTATCCCGCCGACCCGAGCTTCGAGGAGCGCAGCGTGACCGACCTCGCGGCCGAGGCCGGCGTGCACCCGGTCGACTTCGCCCTCGACCTTGGGCTCGCGAGCGACCTCGACGCGCGCTTCCGCATCGCGGTCATGAACCAGGACGAAGTCGCGGTCGGCGAGCTGCTCTCGCACCCGTCGGTCGTGCTGGGTCTGTCCGACGCCGGCGCGCACGCGAGCCAGCTCTGCGACGGCTGCTTCTCGACTCACTTGCTGGCCCACTGGGTGCGCGAGAAGCAGGTGCTTTCGCTCGAGCACGCGGTGCGGCTGCTCACCTCGCGCTCGGCCGACGTCTTCGGCATCAGCGATCGCGGGCGGCTCGCGCTCGGCCTGGCCGGCGACGTCGCGATCTTCGATCCCGACACCGTTGGGTGTAGCCCCCTGCGCCGAGTGCGCGACCTGCCCGCGGGCCAGGACCGCCTCGTCTCCGACGCCACCGGCATCCGCGCCGTGATCGTGAACGGCGTGGTGCTGCGCGAGGACGGCCGCGACTCACTCGACCCAGAAGGACCGCTTCCGGGGCGCGTACTCCGCGGGGGCGCTGCAGCCGCCTGACTCGTGCGTCAGGTCTTGCGCAGGTCCCGGCAGAACGCGCGGATCGCGCCGTTCAAGACGCCGGCGGCTTCCCATTGCAGGAAGTGACCGGCGTCGCGCACCAGGAAGGGGCCGACGTGGTCGGGGAAGACGGCCGCGGCCATGCGGTCGAACTCCGGATAGATCACGTGATCCGAGGTCCCGAACAGGATCAGGGCGTGCGTCGGGTTCGGGCCGAGGAGCGGCGGCTCGCTGCGCTTGCTCGCGTCGAAGACGGACTCGTAGCCGGCGAAGCCCGCGCGCAGCTTCGCGCCGTCGCCGAACGGCTCGGTCATGAAGTCGACCGCGTCGCGCGCGAACGTGCCGGGGTGCGCCCAGAAGCGCGGGCCGTAGAACGTGGCGATGTAGCGTCGCCGGCGCTCGGGGCTGTCGAGCTCGGCCGCGAGCGCGTCGGCGTCCGTGCCCTGGCGCACGAAGTAGTCACTCGCCTCCGCGGCGGGGCGGGTGCGCATTCCCGCCATCTTGTCCTTCAGATAGGGCAGGGGCGAGTTGAAGATCACCAGCCGTTCGACGCGCTCCGGGAAGCGCAGCGCGAAGTCCTGAACCACCGCGCCGCCCAGGTCGCCGCCCACCGGGGTCACGCGCGCGACGCCGAGTGAGTCGCAGAGCGCTGCGAGGTCCCGGCTGTGCGAGGCGACGTCGGCGAAGCCGTCCGGCGCGACCTCGCTCTCGCCGAAGCCGCGCAGGTCCGGGGCGATCACGCGGAAGCCCGCCGCGGCGAGCGGCGCGACGTTGCGCCACCAGATGCGCTTCGTCTCCGGCCAGCCGTGCACGAGCAAGAGCGCGTGGCCCGCGCCTTCGTCGACGGTCACCTGCCGGAAGCCGCGCGGCGAGACCGAGCGCACGCGGAAGCGCGCGGGGTCGAGCTCGCTCACGGCAGTACCGAGCGAGGCCCGCCCCGAGCGAGGTCACCAAGCGCCGCCGGCGCGCGCAGTGAGCTGCGAGCGAACGAAGTCAATCAGACAGGCTCGCGCGTCTCGAGCACGTCGATCGCGTGGACCGGCGCGCCGTCGCCCTTCATCAGGTGCGAGATCGCGCCGAGCACGAGTCGCTGCTTGGCGAGCGTGCTCTTGTCCCTGAACGCGCTCGACACCACGCGGATCTCGAAGTGACCGCCGCTGCCGCGCACCTCGAGCGAGTCACACGGGAGGGCGGCTTCGATCGCCGCGCGCAGCTGGCCGATCACCTCGGACGGGGGCGGGTGGATCTGCAGCGCCAAGACGGGCAGCTAGTAGCGCGGAACCGACGGGTCGACTTCGCGTGACCACGCGTCGATCCCGCCCGCCAGGTTGTGGACGTTCTCGAAGCCGAGCGCCGCGAAGTGCTCCGCGGCGGCCTGGCTGCGCCCGCCGTGGTGACAGTGGAAGACCAGGCGCGCGTCGCGCGGCAGCTTTTCGATCTCCGCCGCCACGCGCGGGTCGACCAGGGTCGCCCCCGCGATCCGCGCCTTGCGGTGCTCCTCGGGGGTGCGCACGTCGAACAGGTGCAGCTCCGCGCCCGAGTCCATGAGCGCGCGCAGGTCCTGCACGCTGAGCTGAGTCACCGGCTCGCCCTTGGGGGCGTTCGGGTTCTCGACCGCGAGCGCCTTGCGCCCGTTCGAATCCACCGCGTCGACCGTGAGTCCCGAGGCGCGCTGCGCCGACTCGCGATCGAAGAGCAGGGTGACGCCGTTGCTCTCCGAGGCGATCTCGTGACCCGTGCGCGGCCCGAGCGAGAGCGAGTGCTTGAAGCCCGCGTCGATCGCCACGTGCAGCTCGCCGGGCTGACGGCTCTTCGCCTCGCGCAACAGCTCCGCCGCCGAATCGGTCACGGTGACACGCGGCGCAGTCACCGACTCGGCCGCGAGCCCGAGCGCGCGGTGCAGCTCGCCGTTCGCGTACATCTCCTTCACGATGTCGCATCCGCCCTGGAACTCGCCGTCAATGTAGAGCTGCGGGATCGTCGGCCAGCTCGAGAACTCCTTGATGCCCTCGCGCACGTCGCGATCCTCGAGCACGTCGAAGCTGCCGTAGCGCGGCAGCAGGCGGTTCAGGATCGAGACCACCTGGGAGGAGAAGCCGCACTGCGGCGCCTCCGGGTTGCCCTTCATGAAGATCATCACCCGGTCGGAGCCGACGATGGACTGGATGCGGTCGCGGAGCTCGGGAGAGAGGGCCATGGCACTTCCTTCTTGAGGATCCCGCTGCCGGTCGAACGCTGCGTTCGATGCCAGCCGGCGGAGTCTAGATTCGCTACCGTGCGCCGGCCAGTTTACGACCCCATCGTCTAGCCTGGCCCAGGACGTCGGCCTTTCACGCCGATAACGCGGGTTCGAATCCCGCTGGGGTCGCCAGTAAGTATTTGATTCTGCTGGAGATTTAGACTCTCTCCGAGACTCCTGTCCACTTCGCCCGAGTGACTCGCCGCTCTGTTGGATGCAAGCCGCTCGCTCGTCGAGATGTCGCCGTGACCGGGGTCAACCCTTCTCGTCGCGAGGTGCGCAGTACGCGACGCGGTGGGGATCGAGCACAGGCGGAACCCGAAGAGGCCGTAGCAGCTGTTCACGACGGCGCCCGTGTCGCTCTCACCCGCGCGCAGGTCGCTCCCGCCGGGGACACTCCGGTGAGTTCCCCGGCTCTCTGACGTTCGGAAGTCTTCGGATGACGAGACTTGCGGCGGGGCCGGGTCGAGCGCGCGCTCGCCGACTCGCCACGCGCTCGCGCCGGAGAAATCGGGGCCGCGGAAGAGTCCGCGATCTTGCGGCCGGCCTCGGCTTCACGCAGCGCGCCGATGATCTACTCCTCGCTGGAATCGGCTCTTCCGCACCTTCGTTCTCCTCTCGTTGGTTGAGGAGAACCCCATTCTAAATCGGCCAGTTCTCGGGGAGCGCGCCACTTGATAGCCGAGGTGTTGGGTCGGACCGGTTGGCCACGCGAGTCAAGCCTCGTTCCCGCTCCCGTGGTGCCCACGCGCTGCAAGGAGAGTCTCAACCTGTATGCTTATATCGAGCACTAACCTCCACAGGGGACGACATGAGCGCGCTAGAGCTTCCCTCAGAGATCAACAACTTGATCGCATCCGGTTCGTGGCCGCTGACGGGCGAAGAGATGTGGAGATCAGGCCGCGTACCCTCAGCGCTGGTCGCGCAACTTGTCCCACTGTATGACGACGTCGGCCTATGTGTGCCCCCGTTCAAGACTGTCTTCGAGTCCCTTCAGGAGGAGGGTAGCCAGGGTTTCTTTCACGAGTACGGCGCAATCGATGAGATCGATCCTGCGCGCACCCTGGTCATCGGTGATTTCGGCATCGGCTCTGATGCACCGATTGCGCTCGACTATCGGATCTCACACTCACCTCGGGTCATCTATCTCTACTACGAGCCGATGGGCCAAGACCTCGACGAAGAGTGTCGAACACACTGGGCCGTCTGCTGCGAGACATTCGCAGCATTTTCGGAAGCGCTTGGTCTCGCGCGGTGTAGTTGGAGATAGGCATCACTCTGAGTGAAGAGCACTGCGAAGGACGTTGGCCGCGCCTTGGGGCTCCTGCGCCAGGACGCTTCGAAGGCACGGAGTGAAGCTCCGCTTGCCGGAATCCGATCAGCGATCGGGCGGATTCGAAGGTAGGAGCGAGCCATGGCGAAGAGTACCGGCGCACACCTGTTCACGATCGACAAGACGATTACCGTCGTGCACTACTCGGCGCAGAAGGCGCTCGTGGGCGAGTGGGCGTCACTCTGCACTCCGCAGTTCCGCGAGGCGCTGATGCGCGCGATGGACGAGGGCGCGCGGCTGGGCGCGAAGTCGTGGATCGTCGATCTGACGCGCGATCCGGGGGTGCCCTCGCAGGACGACCTCCGCTGGGTCGAGACCTACAACGTCGGGAACGCCCTGCGCAAGGGCATCACGGCCTGCATCAACGTCCACGGCGGGAGCGCCCTCGCGAAGATGGGAGCGCGGCGCTGGACGCAGAGCGCGGGCGAGCAGGGCATGCTGACGTCCGACTGCACGAGTCTCGAGGAGGCGCTCGAGCTCGCCGCGCAGGTCGCGAGCGGCAAGGCCGCGTAGCCCGCGGGTCGCGGCTAGTGTCTTGCTGACTCGTTACTGGTGATGTACGGGAAGACGTCGATCGGACTCGGCAGTGCGGGAGTGCCCGCTGCCCAGTCGTCGAGAACGGCACCCACCTGGAACGTCTCGAACCCCGGTCGGCCCGAGCTGAGCGTGGTCGTGTTGGCGACACTCAGGACGACGCTGCCGTTCCGCTTCGCGTAGATCGTGCCGTTCACCAGCTCCGCTTCGATGATGTCGCCGTTCTGAAGCGTCGACGGGGTCGTCGTCAGGTTGCCCCGGTATGTTCCGTTCGAGTACCAGTAGATGTAGAGAACGCCGTTGTGCCAGGAGATCACGAGCGCCTGGCCGCTCGCGCCCAGGAGCACGAGGCCCACCTGTCCGCCCGCTTGAACCACCCTGGCCCGCGCGAACTGTCTCGTGTTGTCGAAGCTGCCGCTGCCCTGCCAGTAGTACAGCGCCTCGCCGCTGGTCCCGACGATCTGATTGCCCGTCAGGTTGACGTTCCCGCCGCCGAACGGCTGTTGCCAGTTCCCGCCGACCACCAGCGGTGACTCGTTGGGTCGGTTGAAGTCTTCGGACGCGGTCACGCCCGGGAACGTGAACAGGGCGGTGATCGTCCGGTCCTGGTCCATGGTGACGATCAAGGGATCGTCCGTCCCGTGCCCCGCCGGAACGTCGCCGCTCCAGCTCGCGAACGCGTAGCCGCCATCTGCGACCGGCGTCAGCACGACCTCGGTCCCGAACGAGTACGTCGGCTGATCGGGATCGCTGGCGACACTGCCGTGGCTCGCCAGAGTCGTGAGGACGAGGTTGGCCGACACCGCGCTCGTGAAGTCCTCCCCCGTCACGTTCCCGGTCACTGGACCGACGACGGTCCTCGTGAGCGGGGTCATGGTGTGCCCGGCCAAGGTCGGCGTCAGAACGATCGAGGTGACATCCGCGGGCACGCCTGCGAGGGAATACACGCCGC
>DATFUE010000494.1:0-2546 GCA_035261165.1 Myxococcota bacterium | reverse complement strand
CGAGGACGCGGAGATCGAGCTGCGCCAGCTCTTCGAGACGGAGGACTTCCCCAACGCGCCCGCCGAAGTCGTGGAGCAGGAAGCGAAGCTCCGCAAAGACCGAGGCAAGCGCTGATCCTGTCGGCCCCGCGCTCCGCCGTTCGTCCTTGGAGCGAGTCCAAACCCGAAAGGAGACCGCGATGCGAGTCCTGAGCTTGTACACACCCGACCCGAACACCCCGGCGGGCCCGCCGAGCGCGCAGCACATGTCTGAGATGGGGAAGCTGGTCGACGAGATGACGCGGGCCGGCGTGCTGATCGCGACCGGCGCGTTCGTCGCGAGCTCCCTCGGCGCCCGCGTGCGCGCCTCCGAAGGGAAGATCACCGTGAGCGAGGGAACGGCGCCGAAGCCCGGTGATGCCGTCGTCGGCTTCGCGCTGCTCGAGGTGAAGTCGAAGCCGGAGATGCTCGAGGTGGTCGAGCGCTTCCTGAAGGTCGCGGGCGATGGCGAGTGCGAGCTGCGCGTGCTGATGGAGCCGCCGCAACCGCGCTAGTCCCGGGTATCATGCCGCGAGACACTTGGAGGGAGCCGACATGCTGAAGATCATCGCACTGATCGTGGTTGCGGGCCTCGTGATCCTGTCGATCGTCATCGCGCTGCAGCCGTCGGTGTTCGCGATCGAGCGCACGGCCGAGATCCAGGCGCCGCCGGCGATCATCTACTTGCACATCCAGAGCCCGCGCGCGATGAACGAATGGTCGCCGTTCGCCAAGGGCGATCCGAAGATGACGATCGTCTACGACGGGCCCGAGGCCGGCGTGGGCGCCGGCTCCTCGTGGGACAGCCCGCAGATGGGCAAGGGCCGGATGACCGTCAGCGACGTGAAGCCCAACCGTGAAGTCGGCCTCAAGCTCGAGTTCCTGTCACCGCTGCGGGCCACGAACCGCGGGCTGTTCACCCTGGCGCCCGACGGCGAAGTGACTCGAGTGACCTGGCGCATGGAGGGCCAGAACGGCTTCGTGCAGAAGGCCTTCGGCCTGTTCATGAACATGGACAAGATGGTGGGCGGCGAGTTCGAGAAGGGACTCGCCTCGCTGAAGACCGTGGCCGAGGTCGAGGCCCGCACCGGCGACGTCGGCGCCGCGAAGGCGCAGTAACGGCGCTCCCCGACTTGCCGTCCGGGCTGCACGGTGCAATAGTTAAGCAAGTGCTTAACCGAACCGCTCCGCTCGATCTCGTGTTCCAAGCGCTCGCGGATCCCACGCGGCGCGCGATGGTCGAGCGCCTGAGCCGCGGCCCGTCGTCGGTGAGCGAGCTGGCGCAGCCGCTGGACATGACGCTCTCCGCGGTGGTGCAGCACCTCGCCGTGCTCGAGACGAGCGGCTTGGTTCGCTCGGAGAAGGTCGGGCGGGTGCGCACGTGCCGCGTCGAACGCGCCGCCCTGCAGCGCGCCGGCAACTGGATCGGCGCGCGCCGCGAGAGCTGGGAGCGCCGCCTCGACCGCCTCGGCGAATTCCTCGAGAGACACGAACCCCCCACCAAGAAACGGAGCCGACCATGAGCAATCCCGCCACTCACCACACCACCTTCGTGATCGAGCGCAGCTACGCCGCCCCACCCGCGCGCGTCTTCGCTGCCTGGGCCGAGCCCAAGGCCAAGGCGCAGTGGTTCGTCGGGCCCGACGACTGGGACAAGTCGAATCACGAGCTCGACTTCCGCGTCGGCGGACGCGAGAGCGTGAGCGGCGGCCCACCGGGCGAGGCGGTGCACGCCTACAGCGCGCGCTACCACGACATCGTCCCGAACCAGCGCATCGTCTCGAGCTACGAAATGCACATGGACGAGACACTCTCGTCCGTTTCGATCGCGACCGTGGAGCTCCAGCCCGAAGGCGCGGGCACCCGGCTGATCTACACCGAGCAGGCCGTGTACGTCGACGGCCGCGACGGGACCGCGGACCGCGAGCGCGGCACGCGCGACCTCTTCGACAAGCTCGACGCGCACCTGCGCCGCGCCGGCGCGCGGGGCTGAGCTTGGAGAAGCGCTCGGCCAATCACGCGAGCTTCAGCATCGAGCGCGCGTACGCCGCCTCGCCCGGGCGGGTGTTCGCGGCCTGGGCCCAAGTGGAGGCGAAGCTGCAGTGGTTCTCGGGCACGGGCGAGTGGAAGGAGCTCGAGCGCGAGTTCGACTTCCGCGTCGGCGGCCGCGAGCGTCTCGTCGGCAAGTGGCCCGACGGGATGGTCACGGCCTTCGACGGCTGGTACCACGACATCGTGCCCGACCGTCGCATCGTCTACACCTACGACATGCGGCTCGACGCGAAACGCATTTCGGTGTCGCTCGCGACCGTGGAGCTCGAGCCCGTCGGCGCCGGCACCCGGCTGCGCTTCACCGAGCAGGCGGCATTTCTCGACGGCTACGACGACTCGGGCTCGCGCGAACGCGGAACCGCCGGCCAGCTCGAGCGGCTGGGCGCGCTGCTCGAGCGCTAGTACCAGCCGCCCCCGATCGCCTTCACGAGCTGCACCGCCACGTCGAGGCGCGCCTGCTCGAGCTGCGCGGCCTG
>DATFUE010000493.1:0-2497 GCA_035261165.1 Myxococcota bacterium | reverse complement strand
AAGAGCAGGTTCGCGCCGTCGAGAAAGTGCCAGCGGTACGCGAACACGAGCCACGCCACGTAGGGAACGAGCGCGACGCAGAGGAGTCGCTTGAACAGCATGATCATTCGGATCGGCCGGAATTCGCCAAAGCCTGACCGGCAGCGCCTCCGCCGCGGGCGGGTGCCGAGCGGCCGAGGGCGCTCACGCCCTGAAGTGCAGGCTGCGCGTCCGCGTGAGTGAGTCGAAGCCGAGCACGCTCATGCTGTGACCGCGGCCGGACTGGCCGACGCCGCTCCACGGGAGCCGTGGGTCGCCGAAGTCGCAGCGGTTCATGAACACCGTGCCGAAGCGGAGCGCCGCGGCGAAGCGCTCCGCCCGTTCGCGATCCGCCGTCCACACGCTGGCCGTGAGGCCGAAGACGGAATCGTTCATGCGCGCCAGGGCTTCCGCGTCGGAAGCCACGCGCGCCACGGCGAGGATCGGGCCGAACTGCTCGACACGCATCAGCTGCGCGTCGCTCGGCACGTCGGCGAGCACCGTCGGCTGGAAGAAGCGCCCGCGCCCGCCGACCGAGGTTCGCTTCCCGCCGGTGACGAGCTTCGCGCCGCGCTGCACGGCGTCCTTCACGAGCGCCTCGAGCTCCGCGACGTGCTGCGGCTGCGCGATCGGACCGAGCGTGGTCTCGGCGGCCAGCGGGTCCCCGAGCACGTACGCCGCGGCCAGCCGCTCAGCGCCCGCGACGAAGTCGGCATAGTGACTCGCGTGCACGTAGGCGCGCTCCACGGCGCAGCAGCTCTGGCCCGCGTTGTACATCGCGCCGTCGACCAGCCCGTCGACGCTGCGCGCGAGATCCGCGTCCGCAGCGACGTAGGCGGGATCGTTCCCGCCCAGCTCGTAGCCGATCGAGAGGAAGCGCCCCGCGCTCGCCTGACTGATGCGCGTGCCGCCGTGCACCGAGCCGGTGAAGACCACGTGGTCGATGCGCGGGTCGCCGACCATTCGCTCGCTCTGCTCGTGCGTGCAGTCGAGTGACTGGACGATGCGCGGATCGGCGCCCGCCGCGCGGAACGCGTCGGCGAACATCGGGCCGCAGAGCGGCGAGCGCGGTGAGTGCTTCACGATCACCGCGTTCCCCGCCAGCACCGCGGGCATGACGACGTTCACCGCGGTGAGCAGCGGGTAGTTCCAGGCCGGAAGGTCGAGCACGACGCCCAGCGGCACCTTCAGGATGCGGCGCGCGATCCCGTCGTCGCCGCCCGCATCGATCGGCGCGAGCCCGCGGTCGGCGAGCTCGATCATGGTGCGCGCGCGCGACGCCAGGGTCCGCAGCTCGCCGGCCGCCTGCGCGAGCGGCTTGCCCATCATCTGGGTGACCGCGCGCGAGATCGTCTCGCTCTGCGCCTCCATGTGCGCCACCGCGCGCTCGACGAGCTGCTTGCGCGCCGCGAGCGGCATCGCTTCCGCGAGCAGCGCGCCCGCGCGGGCCGCGTCGAGCACGCCCTCGATCTCGCCCCAGCCGGCGAGCGGCACCTCGCACGCGAGGTCCTGCGTGAACGGGTTGTCGACCTGCAGCCTCGCGATCGCCGGTTCTCCCCAGTGCGCGTTCCTTGTAGCATGGGGCACGGCGGGCGGCTGCGAGGAGACCGATGGTGCGTTCGCGTATACGCGATCCGGACCTGACCGCGTCCCCGGCGGCTGACCCCGTCACGGTCCGGCTCTGCTACGCGTATCTCGCATCGGCGACGCTCTGGCTGTTGGTCGGCACCGCGACCGGGCTGCTCGCCGCCCTCAAGCTGAATTCGCCCGATGTGCTCGCGCTGCCGTGGCTCGGGTTCGGCCGCCTGCGGCCGATTCACACCAACACCGTGTTCTTCGGCTGGAGCTCGATGGCGCTCGTCGGCCTCGCGCTCTACGTCGTGCCGCGCACCTCGCGCGCGCCGCTCTGGAGCCCGCGCCTCGCCTGGCTCGCCCTCGGCCTCTGGCACGCGGCGGTGCTCGCCGGTCTGGTGACTCTCGCGGCCGGAATCTCGCGCGGACCGCAGGAGTACCGCGAGTGGGTCTGGCCGGTGGCGGCGCTCCTCGTCGCCGGGGTCGTGGCGAACGGCGTGAACCTGTACCAGACGGTCGCGCACCGGCGCATCGCCGAGATCTACGTCTCGAACTGGTACATCCTCGGCGCGTTCTGCTGGGTCACGATCTTGTACGTGACCGCGTATCTCCCGTTCTACCAGCACGGGCTCGGGAATACGGTGATCCAGGGCTACTACATGCACACCGCGGTGGGCATGTGGTTCACGATGCTCTCGCTCGGCGTCTCGTACTACGCGATCCCGCGCCTGCTCTCGAAGCCGGTGTACTCGTACGCGCTCGGCGTCCTCGGCTTCTGGACGAACATGCTCTTCTACACGCTGATCGGGGCGCATCACTTCATCTGGAGCCCGGTGCCGTGGTGGCTGCAGACGACGGCGATCCTGTTCAGCGTCGGGATGATGGTGCCCGTCTGGACCGGCTCGGG
>DATFUE010000492.1:0-2582 GCA_035261165.1 Myxococcota bacterium | reverse complement strand
CCCGCCTCGCCCCACGGCTGCAGGCCCGCGAGCCGCGGGCGCAGCGCTTCCGGGCTTCCGCGGTGTACGAGTGGGGTGAGAATCCCGCCCGGGCAGATCGCGTTCACGCGGATCTTGTCGGGCGCGAGCTCGACCGCCGCGGACCGGGTGAGATTCACGACCGCCGCCTTCGCGGCCGAGTAACACAGGGGGCCCGAGCCGCCCGAGAGCCCCGCGACCGAGGCAGTGTTGATGATCGAGCCGCCCGTGCCCTGGCGCTTCATCGCACGCGCACCGTGCTTGATGCCGAGGAACACGCCGCGCACGAGCACCGCGAAAGTGAAGTCCCAGTCCTCGACCTCGAGGTTCGTCACCGGGCCGAACGCGCCGCCGATCCCCGCGTTGTTGAACACGATGTCGACGTGGCCGAAGTCGCGAACTGCCAGGTCGATCATGCCCGCGACGTCGGCTTCCTCGGCGACGTCGGTGCGCGCGAAGCGCACCGCCTTCGCGTGTCCGGCCTGCGACGCGCTCTCGAGAAACTCTTTGCCCGTGGCGTCGTTCAGATCCGCGACCACGACGCTCGCGCCCTCCGCCAGAAAGCGGAACGCGGTCGCTCGCCCCATGCCGCTCGCGCCGCCCGTGATCACCGCGACCTTGCCCTCGAGACGACCGCTCATTGCAGACCCTCCGTGGAGTGTGAGGAGTCTACCAAGGCCAGCGCGGCGAGTGCTGGCGCTATCTCCCCCGAGGCTTGTCTGCGAACGGGAAGGCGCGCTGGTGGTCGACGTTGTCGGCCTGGACTTTCAGACCGTCGGGGTGGCGCGCCGAGAACATGCGACGGGTCGGCACGAATACGTCGCCGATCAGCTCGCGCTCGAACTCGGGCTTGCAGCCGCACTGACAGCGGTCGCTGCCCGCGCAGGCGCCGCAGCAGAACCACGCCTCGCCCTCGCGCGCCGCGGCATAACCGAGCGGACAGCCGCAGCGGACGCAGCTGCCTGACACGGGTGCGGATTGAACGGGCTCGCTCACCAGCTCTATCGATCGGGAATCCCGCTCGGATTCACAACCCCCCCGAGCTGCACCCGCAGCTCCAGCGCCTCGTCGAAGGCCACGTGCGCGCGCACGAGGCGCGGGGCCGAGGGCAGGGCGAGGGCGATCTCGCCCGAGCGTCGCCCGGGGAGGCGGAGCTTCAGCCGCGCGGCGCCGGGACCCTCGAGCGCGACCGACTCGACCTCGAGCGCGCCCGAGGCCAAGTGCAGCGTCGAGCCGATCACGCGCGCGGTGCCGTCGTCGGGGATCAGGCGCAACAGGCGCGCCGCGTGCGGCGCGAGGCTGCCGAGCGAGAGCGCGTCGCTCGCCCGCTCGAGCTCGCGCTCCGCGAACACGTCCCAGACGCGCGTCGGTCCCCGCAGCCCGAGCGCGCGCAGGTCCAGGTCGAGCCGCTCGGGCTTCTCGCCGAGGTTGGCGCGCAGCCACAGCGCGCTGCCGTCGTCGAAGCGCGTGATCAGCTCGTCGGGGACGCCGCCGCGCGCCGGGCCGACGGTCGGCGTGCGGCCCAGGCTCGGCAGCATGCGCAGGAGCCAGGCGAGTCGCTCGGGCGAGAGCTCCGCGAGCTCGTCCGAGACGACGACCAGCCCGCCTGCGAGCGCGATCGAGGCCGCCAGGGTACGCACTTCGGTGTCGCTGAGCTTCGAGCGCTGCTCGCGCAACAGCACGCAGTCGGGATCGTTCAGCCAGAGCCGCTGGTGCAGCGGCGCGCGCGCGAACACGTTGGCGAGCGCGTTGCGCGCGCTCGCGCCGGACTCCACGCCGACGAGGCGGTCGAAGCTCGGGCTCGCCCAGCGCGCGGCGACGTCGGGGCCGATGCGCATGCCCTCGAACAAGCCGATCGACGCGCCCAGCGGCGCGCCGCAGCCGAGCAGGAAGATGCCCGGACCGGCGCCGCGGCGCAGCGCGGCGACGCCCCGGCGATACGCGGCCGCGGCGCTCACCCGCGGGTCGTGGCGCGCGCCGGGCAGGGCGCCCGCGAACAAGAAGTCGAGCTTCAGGTAGTCGAAGCCGAGCGCGCGCACCTCGCGCCCGAGTGACTCGAGCCACGCCTCGACACCGGGATGTGTCGCATCGAGCGCGAAGGCGCGCCCGCCCGGCCAGTCGGGGTTCCAGAGCGCCGTGAGCGGCTTGCCGCGCGCGTCGCGCAGCAGGAACTCGGGGTGGACCTGCGCGAGGCGCGAGCGCGGCGCGGCCAGGAACGGCGCGAGCCAGATACCCGCGCGAAAGCCCTCGGCCCGGATCTCGCGCGCGAGCGGCGCGAGCCCCTCGGGAAAGCCGGGAGCGGGCGCGAGCCAGTCACCGATCGCCGACTGGAAGCCGTCGTCGATCTGGACCACGTCGAGCGGCGCGCCCAGCCGGCGCAGCGTGCGCAGGTTGCGGCGCACGTCCTCGGCCTGCACGCGCGTGCCGAAGCGGTACCACGAGCACCAGCCGCTGAGCGAGCGCGCGGGTACGGGCGCGCCCATCTCGCGGCCCGCGCGCTCCGCCCACTGGCCGAGCGCCTCCTCGAGCGGCGCGCTGATGCCGAGCCACAGGCGCTCGCTGGC
>DATFUE010000491.1:0-3317 GCA_035261165.1 Myxococcota bacterium | reverse complement strand
CTACCTGTTCAGCGCCACCGAGGGCTCGGGCGCCGACACGGACGCCACCTCGAGCCTCTACGGACCCGCCGCGGTGAACGGCGTGGTGCAGGGCACGGACACCACGAACCGCTTCTCGTTCACCCTGGCGACACCCGGCGGTGTCGTCCCCGGCGTCGGACTCACTGCGACCGCGCGCCTGGCCGGCAGCACGTCGGAGTTCTCCGCGTTCCTCGTGGTGGTCGCCGCGCCGCACTACTCGGTGGCGGTGACCTCCACGGTGCTGAGTGACCCGGTGAACTGCACGACCCCCGGCAGCTCTGCGTCCTGCAGCCCGCTCGGCTCGCAGAAGCGCATCCCCGCGGCCGTCGTCGAGTACACGCTCGCAGTCAGCAACACCGGCGGCCTCGGCGACCCGAACTCGGTGCTCATCAGCGACCCGCCCCCCGCCAACACCACGCTCCGCGTCGTTGACATCGGCGGCGCCGGGTCCGGCCCGATCGCGTTCGCCAATGGAGCGACCACGAGCACGCTGACCTACACGTTCACGTCGCTCGGATCCGCCACCGACGATCTGGATTTCTCGAACGACGGCGGCATCACCTGGACCTACACGCCGGTCCCGAATCCCGCCGGCTGCGACCCGGTGGCGACGCACCTGAGGGTCCGCCCCAGGGGCAGCTTCGCGGCGGACGCCGGCAGCCCCGACCCGAGCTTCACGCTCCGCTTTCGCGTCTGCGTGAAGTGAGCCGCGCTCCGCGCGCAAGCTCGCGCCGACCCGGGTAGCATAGGGCGCAGACGGAGGTCCCAGACATGGCGGGCGGCGTTCACGTTTTCAACAAGAAGGTCATCGAGGAGTTTCGAGCCAACCAGGGGAAGGTCGGCGGCCAATTCGCCGGCGCGACACTCCTGCTCTTGACGACGAAGGGCGCGAAGTCCGGACTCTCTCGCACCAATCCGTTGGCCTATCTCAGAGACGGTGACCGGTACATCGTCATCGCGTCCTTCGCCGGCGCGCCGACCAACCCGCCCTGGTACTACAACCTGCTCGCCAACCCGAAGGTCAGGGTCGAAGCCGGAGCGGAGAGCTTCGATGCCCGAGCCGAGGTCGTGAAGGAGCCGGAACGCTCGACCCTGTATCAGCGGATGGCAGCGGCGATGCCCGTCTTCTCGGAGTACCAGCGCAAGACGAAGCGGTCCATCCCGGTGATCGCGCTGCGCCGTCTGTGAGTCACTCGAACTCACCCGTGCGCGGCGTCCCGCCGGGTCCGCTGTACGACGCGGTGTAGCCCGGCGCGCGCTTCCACTCGACCGCGGGCAGGCTCGCGAGCGCCCGCCGCCAGCCGGCGACCAGGGCGTCCTCGGCCGGGTAGTCGAACGGGTCCTGCAGGATCTTCTCCTCCGCTCCGCCGCGTTCCAGCGGGTGCGCAGCGAGCCAGCGCGCGGTGCGCGCCAGCGCTTCGCGCGCGGGCACCACGTCGCGGTAGCCGAGCTCGCTCCGCAGCTTCGAAAGGTCGAACACGCGGTGCGTGGTCCACGGCTGCATGAGCAGCGGGCGCGCGGGCACCGCCAGCTCGCCCGGCAGTGACACGATCTCGAGCGCGGCACCCAGGGCGTCGCGCACGATCTCGACCACCTGGCGAAGGGTCAGGGTCTCTTCGTCGGCGCAGTTGTAGATCTGCCCGGCGGACGCGGCCGCATGGTCGACGCCGAGCAGCACCGCGTGGGCCAGGTTCTCGACGTAGCCGTACGAGCAGAGCGTGAGCCCCCCGTCGGGAAGCACGATGAACGGCCGCGCGTCGCGAATCCGCCGCACGATGCACCACTCGCGCGGCACGAGCTGGTGCGGGCCGTACACGTACGGGTAGCGGAAGTGAGTCGCGCCCGGGTGCAGCGCGAAGACGCGCTCCTCGGTGCGCGCGATCCGGAAGCCCTTCGCGTCGTCCGCCTCTCGCGCCACGAGCGCCGCATCCTCGCGCGTGGGCACGGGCAGCCCCGCCGGCCGCCACATCTCCGCGTTCATGTAGCCGAGATACGCCGGCCCGCCGCCGACCGACACGAACTTCCCGCAGCGCCCCGCCATCACCCGCGCCGTCGCGCGCAGCCGCCCGTAGGTCGCGACGCACACGTCGAAGCTGCGCTCGCCAATAGCCGCCGCGAGCGCCCGCTCGTCGAACGGGTCCGTGTGCAGGTGCTCGACGTCCCCGGGAATCTCCTCGCGCTCGTGCCGCCCCGAGTGCAGCATCGCCACCGCGAACCCGCGCGCCCGCAGCCCGTTCACGATGAACGGCCCCGTCGGCCCGGTGCCGCCGATCACGAGCGCGCGCGCGGACGACGAAGACATACCGCGAGTCAGTCGACCGACAGAGCCAGGATCTGCGACAGCTCGCAGAGCGCGCGTCCGCTCTCGTCGCGCCACGCGTTGAACGCGTCCTGGATGCGCCGCAGGGCCGCCTGCGAGCCCGGGCGCTTCGCATCGACCACGCCTTCACGGCGCAGCGCCTGCAGCACCGAGTCGGTGAGCATCGGAGTGTCCTTCCCGATGTGTCTCAGGACGAACGGACCCGTGAAGCCGCCGAGCCGACTTCCCCGCGTTTGCAGCACGTCCCAGAGACCGACGATGTCGCTCTCCGGCCAATCCGCGAAGAAGCGCGCCGCGCTCCCGTGCTCCTCCGCGAGCTCGCGCAGGAACACCGCGTTCTCCCGCGTCGCGCGAATCTTCTGCGGATTCCGCACGATGCGCTCGTCCGCCTTCAGCGTCTCGAGCTTCTTCTCCGAGTAGCGCGCGACCCTCTCCGGATCGAAGCCGTCGAACGCCGCCTCGAACCCCGCCCACTTCGCCTCGATCACACGCCACACGAAGCCCGCCTGGAACACGCCTCGAGTCATCTCCGCGAGCCAGCGCGCGTCGGCGATGCGCCGCAGCGCGGCGCGGGACTTGGCGCTCGGGAGCCTCTCGGCGAGCGCAGCCCCGCCGCCCATGCGCTTCGCGGCGCGAGCTTCGATGGACTTCCAGCTGCCGACACCCATGCGCGGCATCGTACCGCGGGCACGCGCCCGAGGCGCCGCTCGGCTGCCCCCGAGGGAATGGCTATTCTGCCGCGCAGGGCCCTTAGCTCAGTTGGCAGAGCAGTGGACTTTTAATCCATCGGTCCCCGGTTCGATCCCGGGAGGGCCCACCAAAATCACGGCCTCCAGACCAGGGACGATTGCTCTTGAGGATGTCGGGCGCGGTGACGTCGGCCTCGTCGAGAAGGCCCTACTCGTCGCCTCAGACGCCGGGCTACGCGAGCAGCTCGGCGTCGATCGCGGCTTGACCTGGCTAGCGGGCCAGCTCG
>DATFUE010000490.1:0-7564 GCA_035261165.1 Myxococcota bacterium | reverse complement strand
CGCATCGTCGTCTTCGCCAAGGGCGAGAAGGAGCGCGAGGCGCGCGAGGCCGGCGCGGACGAGGTCGGCGCCGACGACCTCGCGAAGAAGATCAACGAGGGGTGGCTCGAGTTCGACCGCCTGCTCGCGACCCCGGACATGATGGGAATCGTCGGCCGGCTCGGTAAGGTGCTCGGCCCGCGGGGCCTGATGCCGAACCCGAAGGTCGGAACGGTGACCCAGGACATCGGTCGCGCCGTCGCCGAGCAGAAGGCCGGCAAGATCGAGTACCGGGTCGACAAGAACGGCATCATCCACGTCCCGTTCGGGAAGCTCAGCTTCACGAAGGAACAGCTCGCGGCGAACCTGCTCAGCGTGGCCGAGGCGATCGTCCGGGCGAAGCCGGCGTCGGCCAAGGGCACGTATCTCAAGAAAGTCTCGATCTCCGCGACGATGGGCCCGGGCATCCGGCTCGATCCCGCGGACCTGCAGGCGCAGATCACCAGCGTCTAGCGGAGGCCAACGGCATGCTCACCCGACAGCAGAAGAAGGAACAGGTCGAAGTCCTGCGCGCGAAGCTCGCGAAGGCGAGTTCGCTCGTGGCCGTCGACTTCCGTGGCATGACCGTCGACGACGCGAACTCGCTGCGCGGGAAGCTGCGCCAGGCGGGGGGCAAGACGATCGAATACCGCGTCGCGAAGAACACGCTTCTGCGCATCGCGACGCAGGGCACCGCGCTCGCGCCGATCGAGAAGCACCTCTCGGGACCGACCGCGGTCGCGATCTCGTACGAGGAGCCTTCGGCGATGGCCAAGGTGCTCGTCGCGTTCGCGAAGGATCACGAGAAGTTCAAGATCAAGGGCGGGGTAGTCGACGGCGCGGTCGCGGATCTCGCGACCATCAGCGCGCTCGCCACGCTGCCGGGAAAGAAGGAGCTGCGCGGCATGCTCGCCGGCACGCTCCAGTCACCGCTGCGCAATCTCGCGGGCTCCCTCTACTCACTGCTCGGCAACCTGCGCAACGCGCTCGAGCAGCGGCAGCAGAAGCTCGAGGCGAACTAGTTCCACCAACCGAAGACCCGGTTCTGGCGCAGGTCGCGCCTTAATTCGAACCGGGAAGGAAGGACGAAGCGATGGCATCAGTCGAAGAGATTTTTTCGCAGATCAACGAGCTCAAGCCGATGGAGATCGCGACGCTGATCAAGCGCATGGAGACGGAGTGGGGAGTCACTGCCGCTCCGGCCGCGGTCGCCGTCGCAGGACCGGCGGGCGGCGGGGCCGCAGCGGCTCCCGCGGAGGAGAAGACGGAATTCGACGTCATCCTCGTCTCGTCCGGCGACAAGAAGATCCAGGTCATCAAGGAAGTCCGCGCCGTTACGGGTCTCGGTCTCAAAGAGGCCAAGGACCTGGTCGAGGGCGCACCGAAGCCGATCAAGGAAGGCGTCTCGAAGGATGAGGCCGCGAAGATCAAGGCTCAGGTCGAGGCTGCGGGCGGACAGGTTCAGATCAAGTGAGTCGGTGAGCGGGCCGCTCGGCGACTCTCGGGTATCGCGATCCAACAGCCGGTTGAACCGGCGCCGGGCGCACTTGCGCCCGGAAGGGGAGGATTGAATGGAAGCTTCCTTCAACTCGGGCCGACTGCGGAAGGACTTCTCCAAGATCGAACGCATCATCGACATCCCCAACCTGATCGACATTCAGAACCGCTCCTTCGAGCGGTTCCTCCAGGCGGACGTCGCGCCGGAGAAGCGCGAGAACGTCGGGCTCCAGGCGGTGTTCCACTCCGTCTTCCCGATCCGCGACTTCAACGAGACCGCGTCGCTCGAGTTCGTGTCCTACACGCTCGAGAAGCCGAAGTACGACGTCCAGGAGTGTCTGCAGCGCGGCATGACCTACGCCGCGCCGATCAAGGTGACCATCCGCCTGATCGTCTGGGACAACCCGGGTGAGGGACGCCAGAACATCCGCGACGTGAAGGAGCAGGAGGTCTACTTCGGCGAGATCCCCGTGATGACCGAGAACGGCACCTTCATCATCAACGGGACCGAGCGCGTCATCGTCTCGCAGCTGCACCGCTCGCCCGGCATCTTCTTCGACACCGGCCAGTCGACGGCGGTCACCTCCGCGGGAAAGAAGCTCTACTCGACGCGCGTGATTCCGTACCGCGGCTCGTGGCTAGACATCGAGTTCGACCACAAGGACCTGATCCAGGTGCGCATCGACCGGCGCCGCAAGCTACACGGAACGGTGTTGCTGAAGGCGCTGGGCTATTCGCCCGAGGAACTGCTCTCGTTCTTCTACGCGCCGGAGACGATCAAGATCGACGGGCGCAAGCTGATGAAGAGGGTCGCGGCGCCCGAGAAGTTGCTGGGCCAGCGCGCGACCAAGAGCGTGAAGTCCGACGACGGCGAGACCATCGTCCGCGAGGGCCGCAAGTTCACGCAGGCCGCGGTGCGCAAGGTCAAGGAAGCCGGCATCGAGTGGATCCCGATCGGCCTGGACGACCTGGTCCGCGACGACGGCGTGAAGCGCGTCGCGCCCGAGGACATCGTAGACGAGAGCACCGGCGAAGTGATCCTCGAGGGCAACGAATCGATCACCGAGGAAATCCTCGAGGAGCTGCGCCGCCGCAACATCCTCGAGTTCCCGCTGCTGTATCTCGATCCGGTCACCACCGGCACCGCGATCCACGACACGCTGAACGCCGACAAGACCATGACCCGCGAGGAGGCGATCATCGACATCTACCGGCGCCTGCGGCCGGGCGATCCGCCGACGATCGAGACCGCGACCACGGTCTTCAACAACCTGTTCTTCAACCCCGAGCGCTACGACCTGTCGCGGGTCGGGCGCCTGAAGCTGAATCACAAGCTGGGCGTCGACATTCCGCTCGACGAGACCACGCTGCGCCGGGAAGACATCCTGCTGGCGGTGAAGTATCTCGTCGACCTGAAGAACGGCGACCCCGACAAGCGCATCGACGACATCGACCACCTCGGCAACCGGCGCGTGCGCGTGGTCGGCGAGCTGCTCGAGAACCAGTACCGCATCGGCCTGGTGCGCATGGAGCGCGCGATCAAGGAGCGCATGAGCCTGCAGGAAATCGAGCAGCTCATGCCGCACGACCTGATCAACTCCAAGCCCGTCTCCGCGGTCATCAAGGAGTTCTTCGGCTCGTCGCAGCTATCGCAGTTCATGGACCAGACGAACCCGCTGTCGGCGGTGACTCACAAGCGCCGCCTCTCCGCGCTCGGGCCCGGCGGCCTGACGCGTGAGCGCGCGGGCTTCGAGGTGCGCGACGTCCACTCCACTCACTACGGCCGTATCTGCCCGGTCGAGACGCCGGAAGGTCCGAACATCGGCCTGATCGCGTCGCTCTCGACCTACGCGCGCGTGAACGACTACGGCTTCATCGAGACTCCGTACCGCGAGGTGAAGAACCAGAAGGTCACCGACAACGTCCGCTACCTGTCGGCGCTCGAGGAGGAGCGCGTCGCGATCGCGCAGGCGAACGCGCCGCTCACCGACGATCACAAGTTCAAGAACGAAGTGGTCTCGGCGCGCGAGAACGGCGAGTTCGTGATGCTCGGCCGCGACGAGATCGACATGATGGACGTGTCGCCGAACCAGCTCGTCTCGGTCGCCGCCTCGCTCATCCCGTTCCTCGAGAACGACGACGCGAACCGCGCGCTCATGGGCTCGAACATGCAGCGCCAGGCGCTGCCGCTCTTGCGCACGGACGCGCCGCTGGTCGGGACGGGCATGGAAGGCGTGGTCGCGCGCGATTCGGGCGCGACCGTGGTCGCGAAACGCGGCGGCATCGTAGAGAGCGTGGACGCCGCGCGCATCGTGATCAAACCCGAAGCCGAAGGGGAGGGCGCGGACTCCGCTCCGGACATCATCAACCTGGTGAAGTACCGCCGCTCGAACCAGAACACCTGCATCAACCAGAAGCCGATCGTGAAGGTCGGCCAGAAGATCCGGAAGGGTCAGGTGATCGCCGACGGCGCGGCGACCGACCGCGGTGAGCTCGCCCTGGGCCGCAACATCCTCGTCGCCTTCATGCCCTGGGGCGGATACAACTTCGAAGACTCGATCCTGATCTCGGAAAAGATCGTGAAGGACGACCTGTTCACCTCGATCCACATCGAGGAGTTCGAGGTTGTCGCGCGCGACACCAAGCTGGGTCGCGAGGAGATCACCCGCGACATCCCGAACGTCGGCGAGGAGGCGCTCGCGGATCTCGACGAGAGCGGCATCGTGCGCATCGGCGCGGAAGTGAATCCCGACGACATCCTGGTCGGGAAGATCACGCCCAAGGGCGAGACCCAGCTCTCGCCCGAGGAGCGCCTGCTGCGCGCGATCTTCGGCGAGAAGGCCGGCGACGTGCGAGACACTTCGCTGCGCGTCCCGCCGGGACAGAGCGGCATCGTGATCGGCGCGCGCGTGTTCTCGCGCCGCGGCACCGACAAGGACGACCGCGGCCGCTCGATCACCGACGCCGAGATCGCCAAGCTGCGGCTCGACCAGGAAGACGAGATCCGCATCGTGCGCGAGTCGGCCCTGAACCGCGTGCGCGAGCTGATGCTCGGCGAGCGCTCGAGCGTGCGCATGGCCGACGAGCGGCGCAAGGATCCGTGGCTCAACCCGGGCGACGAGATCAGCGAGCAGATCCTCGCCGACGTGCCGCGCCGCAAGTGGCGCGACATTCGCGTCGAGAACACCGCCAAGCAGACGCGCATCGAGAGCATCCTCGCGGCGGCGGAAGAGCAGGCCAGCCTGATCAAGACGGTCTTCGAGGAGAAGATCGGGCGCCTGAAGAAGGGCGACGAGCTGCCGCCCGGCGTCTTCAAGATGGTGAAGGTCTACGTCGCCACCAAGCGCAAGCTCTCGGTCGGCGACAAGATGGCCGGGCGCCACGGCAACAAGGGCGTCATCTCGCGGATCCTCCCCGAGGAGGACATGCCGTACATGCCCAACGGCGAGCCGGTCGAGCTCGTGCTCAACCCGCTCGGCGTGCCCTCGCGCATGAACATCGGCCAGATCCTCGAGACACACCTCGGCTGGGCGGGTCGCGGCCTGGGCGAGCAGATCCAGAAGCATCTCGACGACAACTGGTCGCCCGCGAAGCTGCGCGACCGCCTCAAGGGCATCGTCGCGAAGCCCGCTGCGAAGAAGCTGCTCGACGGCATGTCGGACGACGAGATCGTGGATCTCGCGCGCCGCCACGTGCGCGGGATCCACGTCGCGACGCCCGTCTTCGACGGCCCGTCCGAGGAGGAGATCAAGGAAGGGCTCAGCGAGGCCGGGCTGCCGACCTCGGGCCAGACCGTGCTCTTCGACGGACGCAGCGGCGAGCCGTTCCACGGCGACGTCACCGTCGGGATCATGTACATGATGAAGCTGCACCACCTGGTCGACGACAAGATTCACGCGCGCTCGATCGGCCCGTACTCGCTCGTGACTCAGCAGCCGCTCGGCGGCAAGGCGCAGTTCGGCGGCCAGCGCCTGGGCGAGATGGAAGTGTGGGCGATGGAAGCCTACGGCGCGGCCTACGCGCTGCAGGAGTTCCTCACCGTGAAGTCCGACGACGTCGTCGGTCGCACTCGCATGTACGAGTCGATCGTCAAGGGCGACTGCGAGCTCATGCCCGGCCTGCCGGAGAGCTTCAACGTCCTGATCAAGGAAATGCAGAGCCTCGGGCTCAACATCGACCTGCTCGAAGACATCCAGTAACTCAAAGGAGTCGACGTGCGCGATCTCTACAATCTCTTCGAGAAGCCGAAGGATCCCCTCAGCTTCTCGGGCATGAAGATCACCATCGCTTCGCCGGAGAAGATCCGCGAGTGGTCGTACGGCGAAGTGAAGAAGCCGGAGACGATCAACTACCGGACGTTCAAGCCGGAACGCGACGGGCTCTTCTGCGCCAAGATCTTCGGGCCCGTCAAGGACTACGAGTGCAATTGCGGCAAGTACAAGCGCATGAAGCACCGCGGCGTGGTCTGCGAGAAATGCGGCGTCGAGGTGATCCAGTCCAAGGTGCGCCGCGAGCGCATGGGCCACATCACGCTGGCCGCGCCCGTCGCGCACATCTGGTTCCTGAAGTCGCTGCCGAGCCGCATCGGCAACCTGCTCGAGCTGACGCTCAAGGACCTGGAGCGCGTGCTCTACTTCGAGTCGCACATCGTGATCGACGCGATGGAGACGCCGCTGCGCCGCGGCGAGCTGCTCAGCGACGAGCGGCTCATGCAGTGCAAGGAGGAGTTCGGCCCGAACTCCTTCAAGTACGGCATCGGCGCCGAGGCGATCCGCGACATCCTCGCGAAGATCGACGTCGACACCGAATCGGTTCAGCTGCGCGTGGAGATGAAGGAGGCGACGAGCGAGGCGAAGCGCAAGAAGCTCGCCAAGCGCTTGAAGGTGCTCGACGCGTTCTGCGAGTCGGGCAACCGCCCCGAGTGGATGGTGCTCGAGGTCATCCCCGTGATTCCGCCCGACCTGCGGCCGCTCGTGCCGCTCGACGGCGGCCGCTTCGCGACGTCGGATCTGAACGACCTCTATCGGCGCGTGATCAACCGCAACAACCGCCTGAAGCGGCTGCTCGAGCTGAACGCGCCCGAGGTCATCATCCGCAACGAGAAGCGCATGCTGCAGGAAGCGGTCGATGCGCTGTTCGACAACGGCCGCCGCGGTAAGGTGATCACCGGTCCGAACAAGCGCCCGCTGAAGTCACTCAGCGACATGTTGAAGGGCAAGCAGGGGCGCTTCCGCCAGAACCTGCTCGGCAAGCGGGTCGACTACTCGGGCCGCTCCGTCATCGTCGCTGGCCCGGAGCTCCGGCTGCACCAGTGCGGTCTGCCGAACAAGATGGCGCTCGAGATCTTCAAGCCGTTCATCTACTCCAAGCTCGAGCAGCGCGGCTACGTCACCACCATCAAGGCCGCGAAGAAGATGGTGGAGAAGGAGCGCCCCGAGGTCTGGGACATCCTGGCCGAAGTGATTCAAGAGCACCCGGTCATGCTGAACCGCGCGCCGACGCTGCACCGGCTCGGCATCCAGGCGTTCGAGCCCGTGCTGATCGACGGCAAGGCGATCCAGCTGCACCCGCTGGTGTGCTTCGCGTTCAACGCGGACTTCGACGGCGACCAGATGGCGGTCCACTTGCCGCTGTCCGTCGAGGCGCAGATCGAAGCGCGCGTGCTGATGATGAGCACGAACAACATCCTGTCGCCGGCAAACGGCAAGCCGATCATCACGCCGACTCAGGACATCGTGCTCGGGGCGTACTACCTGACTCGCGAGCGCCTCTACGCGCGCGGGGCGGGCATGAAGTTCGGCTCGATCGACGCCGTGCGCGCCGCCTACGACGCGGGCGCGGTCGACCTGCAGGCGCCGATCGACTGCCGCATCGCGGGCAAGCTGCAGAAGACCACGGTCGGACGCGTCCTGTTCTTCGACATCATCCCCGAGGGGGTGCCGTTCGAGCTCGTGAACCGCGTGATGGACCGAAAGACGCTCGGCGAGCTGGTGAACGAGGTGTATCGGCGCGTCGGCAACAAGGCGACCGTCATCCTGTCCGATCGCCT
>DATFUE010000489.1:0-2231 GCA_035261165.1 Myxococcota bacterium | reverse complement strand
CGAGTGAGTTGGTGAGTGAGGGAGCTTGGTCACTCCGAGTCCGAGTCTTCTCGACCCCGCTTACGAACAACGCGACGGCCGAGCGAGGGCCGTCCCGAGGGAGGCCAGCAAGCGGCGCAGCCGCGCGCAGTGAGCCGCAGGCGAGCGTAGAACATCGGAAGGGCAGGCGAACGAAGTCAATCGGGCGAGGCGAGCGGGCCGAGCGCGCGAATGCGCTCGTCGCGCGTCCAGTCTGTCACGCGGTTCGCGGCGGCGCGCGCCCCGACCGCGCGCAGTGCGAACACGGCCGGGCCGGTGAGGGCGTCCTCGACCCCGAGCCGCAGCGCGCCCAGGCCGGTGAGCGCGGTATCGACCCGACCCACGCCCGGCGCGTTCTCGAGGTAGGCCGCGCGCGCTTCGGGCAGGCGCTCGATGTCCTCCGCGCGCAGCCCCTCGAGCGCGCCGGTCGCGCCCTGCGAGAGACCGAGCGCGAGGTGCCGCACGGCTCCGCTCCCGACACCGAACAGGATCGGCTCGGTCCAGCGGTTCGCATCGACGAGCGAGATTCCGTCGCCGCACAGGCCGAGCGCCGCGGCGGCGACGAGCCCGCCCGCGCCGACCAGGTCGCCGGTGACACGGAACGGCGTAGCGACCAGAGCGCGCAACGCGCCGCCCACGTCCGGCGCGGCGTGCGCGGGTGCGGCGATGGCGAGCAGAAGCAGCGCGAGCGCCGATCGCAACAGCATTCCCCCCTTCGTCGCGCTCTCGATACCGCACGCTAGGATGCTCGTCCATCATGCAGATCGAGCTGTCGCGGCATGTCCCGGCTCCGCCCGCGCGCGTCTTCGCGCTCTACACCGACCACGTGGGTTGGGAGAAGTGGGCGGGCGTCAAGGAGGTCGTCCTGCGCCAGCCGGGCGATCCGCCGCCGAACGGCCTGGGCGCGATCCGAGTGATTCGCGCGCGCGGCATGGCGATCGAGGAAGAGATCACGGGCTTCGAGCCGCCGACCCGTATGACCTATCGGCTCGTGGCGGGTGCGCCGGTCCGCGATCACGAAGGCGTCGTGACCTTCGTGGCGGACGGCTCCGGCACGCGTGTCACCTGGACCGTCCGCTTCCGGCCGGCCGTGCCCGGGACCGGCTGGCTGCTGCGCGCAGTGCTCGAGCGCGGTCTCCGAGACGTACTCGCCAGGCTCGAGACACACGCCGCGCAGGCATGAAGCGACTCGACTCGAGCCTCGCGGTCTTCGACTCGCCTCTGGCCCTGCCGATCGCGCTCGGCGTCGGTCTCGCCCTGCGCTTGCTCTTGCTCGCCGTGTTCGTGGACGTCCCGCTGCGCGGAGATGCGGCGGCCTACTTCGCGATGGCGTCGCAGCTGCTCCGCGGCGAGGCCTTCGAGCCGTTCTATCCGCCCGGTATCTCGTTTCTGCTGATGCCGGCGCAGGCGGTGTTCGGCGACCGGCAGTTGGTCGCCCGCGCGGCGATGCTCGCCATCTACGTCGCGACGAGCTTGGTGCTGCGCGCACAGACGCGTGCGCTCGCGGGCCCGCGCGCGGCGAATCTCGCCGTCGCCTGCTTCGCGCTCTATCCGACGTCGATCTTCGTCTCGGTGGAGCCGCTGACTCAGCTGCCCAGCGCGGCGTGCCTGCTCGCGATCGCGTGGCTCGCGCCGTCGCTCGTGACCCGACCGCGAATTGCGGCCGCGATCGCGCTCGGACTCGCCACCGGAGAGCTCGCGCTGATCCGGCCGAGCGCGCTGCCGTTCCTGTTCGCGGTTCCGCTCTATCTGCTCGCGCGCGGCGCCGGCGCGCGCGCCGCGGGAGTCACCCTCGCCGTCGCCGCCGTCTGCGTGGGCGCGTGGCTCGCGCACGCCGAAGCGATGACCGGCCGCTTCGTCGCGATCAACGACGCGAACTCGGTCAACGTCTTCATCGGGAACAACCCCTACACGCCGCTGTACAAGACCTGGTGGTTCGGCTCGCACCTCGCGGGCGAGAGCGACGTGCCCGAGGCCTACAGCGCGCTCGAGCGGGAGATTGCCGCGCAGCCTCCTGCCGAGCGAGAGCGCCGCTATCGAGCAGAGGCGCTGAGACACGTTGCCGACCGCCCCGACTTGTTCGCGCTCCGAACGCTGAACCGGATCCGCGTGTACTTCGCGCTCGACTCCGCCACCGCGGGCTGGATGCGCGCCTACGGCCTGGTCGGGACCCCGGGCGCGCTCGCGCTCATGGCGCTGGAGGCGCTCTTCTA
>DATFUE010000488.1:0-15469 GCA_035261165.1 Myxococcota bacterium | reverse complement strand
CTGCTCGACGTCACGCCGCTCACGCTGCGCATGGGCATCGCGGGCGGGCTGTCGGAGCCGATCATCGAGCGCAACAGCCCGGTGCCGATCGATCACATGCGCGTCTTCACGACCGTGCGCGACCACCAGCAGACGATCGCCGTGCGCATCTATCAGGGCGAGTCACGCCAGTCCGAGGGCAACACGTTGCTCGGCGAGTTCGAGTTCTCCGGCTTCGCGCCGGGACCGCGCGGCGAGGTCAAGATCGAGGTCACGTTCTCGATCAGCACCGAGGGCATCGTGAAGGTGCAGGCGCGGGACCCGAAGACCGGCGCCGAGGCGTCGACCACCGTGTCGATGTCGAGCGGTCTCTCCGAAGACCAGATCCAATCGATCATCGCGAAGGGTCGCACCAGCGACGTCGCGCCGGCCGCGACACCAAAGCGTGTCGCCGCCGACAACGCGCCCGAGCCGCTCGCCCAGCTCGAGGAGGCCGACGACGGCCTGCTCGACCTGCCGGCGCTCGAGGTGGACGCACGGGACATGCTCGAGAAGCCGGACGCCGAGCAGCCGCTATTCGGCCGCGTCGGCGGCGACCTCGGCGGCGAGCCGCTCGAGCCCGCCCGCGACGCGCCTCCGCTCGGCGGCGCGCGCGACATCGAGCTCGACGAGATTGCCGCGGATGCGGAGATCGAGGACGACGACCTGGTTCTGGGCGACGACTGACGGAGGGCGGGCAAGAGTGACTGCCTCCGACACGAGCCACCAGGAGATCAAGGCGCTCGCGCGCGTGATCGATCGGGTCGACTACTACCGGCTGCTGAAGCTCGAGCCGGGCGCGAACAGCGACGCACTGCGCAGCGCATATCACGACGCGCGCCGCCGCTTCCACCCCGACGCGTACCTCGCGCAGCCCGAGGACGTGCGCAACGCGGTCGACGTGATCGCGCGGCGCATCACCGAGGGGTACATGGTGCTGCGCGACCGCACGCGCCGCGCGGCGTACGACTCCGCGCTGTCCAACGGTCAGCTGCGCTACAACCCGGAGCTCGAGCAGGAGAAGCGCACCGAGGCCGACGCCGCGCGCGGCACGACGCCGAACGGAAAGCGCTACTTCAATCTGTTCCTCGAAGAGGAACGCGCCGGAGATCTCGTGAAGGCGCACGCGCACCTCAGGACCGCGGTCACGTTCGAGCCGAAGAACTCCGCGCTGCGGGCCAAGCTCGAGGCGATCGAAGCGCAGCTCAAAGAGCAGCGGAAAAAGGCCAAGCCCACGATCGTTTGACCCGCACATTGCCGCTGGCGCAGAATCGACGCCGTTCTCCTGTCGTCGAGAGGTGTGCCATGCCCGAGGCTGCAGCGGCCGCTAAGAAGCCGCTTCCGGTAGTTCCCTTTCTGAAGATCCCCGAGAAGGGCGAGCCCTATCTCGAAGGTGTGCGCTGTAGCGCGTGCAAGTCCGTGTTCCTCGGAGCGCGCGACGTGTGCGCGAACTGCGGCGCGCGCAAACAGCTCGAGGCGCTCCGGCTCTCCAACAAGGGGGAGCTGTACGTCTTCTCGATCACCCATCGCTCGTTCCCGGGCATCGAGACACCGTACGTTTCCGCGGTAGTCGATCTCGACGGCGGCGGAACGGTGAAGGGGAACCTGATCGGGATCGAGCCCGACCCCAAGAAGATCAAGATGGGGATGCGGGTCGACGTGGTCTACCAGATCGCGCCGCGCAAGGATCGCGAAGGCAACGAGTATCTCACCTACTACTTCCAGCCCGCGAAGAGCTGAGAGGGGGAAACGAGCATGAGCGACGTCTACATCCTCGGCACGGACATGATCAAGTTCGGGAAGTTTCCGGACCGCAGCGTGCCGCAGATCGGCGCCGAGGCGGCGCTGCTCGCGCTGGACGACGCCGGACTCACGATCCACGACATGGAAGCGCTCTACTGCGGCAACCTGATGCAGGCGAGCGGGATGGTCGGCCAGCGCATCCTGCAGCAGATCGGCCAGACGGGAATCCCGGTCGTGAACTGCGCGAACGCCTGCGCGACGGGCGCGACCGCGTTCCGCGAGGGCTGGACCGCGATCAAGGCCGGCCTCTACGACCTGGTGCTGTGCGTCGGCGTCGAGCAGATGGCGGGGGCCGGCTTGCTCGGTGGCGGCGGCGGCGGCAAGGGCATCCCGACCGAGGGTCTCCTCGGCTCGGGCACGATGCCCGCCGTGTTCGCGGAAGCGGGCATGGAGCACTCTCGTAAGTACGGCACCACGTTCGAGCAGTTCGCCAAGATCTCCGTGAAGAATCACTGGCACTCCACGATGAACCCGAAGGCGCGCTACCAGATCGAGACGCCGCTCGAAGAGGTCATGAACGCGGAGATGATCTCGTACCCGAACACCAAGCTGATGTGCTCGGTGAACGTGGACGGCTCGGCGGCCGCGGTGCTCGCCAGCGAGAAGAAGGCCAAGCAGCTCGGCCTGAAGCGCGCGGTGAAGGTGAAGGCGTCGATCCTCACCAGCGACCGCTTCACGCAGCGCGACCTCACCATGCCCGACGTCAACACGTGCACGCGCGAGGCCGCGAAGAAGGCCTACGAGATGTCCGGCGTCGGTCCCGACGACATCAACCTGATCGAGCTGCACGACTGCTTCGCGACCGCGGAGATCCTGCACTACGAGAACCTCGGCATCTGCAAGGATGGCGAGGCCGGACGCCTGATCGACGAGAAGCAGACGTACCTCGGCGGCCGCATCCCGGTGAACGTTTCGGGCGGGCTGCTGTCCAAGGGACATCCGCTCGGCGCGACCGGCATCGCGAACATCTACGAAATCACCACGCACCTGCGCGGCGAAGCCGGCAAGCGCCAGGTGCAGGGCGCGAGACATGGACTCACTCACGTGATCGGTCTCGGCTCCGCCTGCGCCATCCACGTCCTCGAAAAGGTCAGCGCCTGATTGACTACGCTCGGCTGCGCCTCGCTGCGCGCTCGCTCAACTCGCTTGCGCGCCGGCCGCGAAGGCGGCTTCGCGTCCGGCGGTCGAATCAAACTGTTTCAGATAGGAGACGGACATGAGTGACTACACCATGACGATCGATGGGAAGGCCGAGTCCGCTCAGGGGACGTTCGGCGTGATCAACCCCGCGACGGAAGACATCTTCGCGCGTCCGCCGGAGTGCACGCGCGCGCAGCTCGACGCGGCGATGGAGTCGTCGCAGACGGCCTATCGCTCGTGGAGCAAGGACGAGGCGCGCCGCCGCCAGGCGCTGCTCGACATCGGCGCCGCGATCCAAGCGCGCGGCAGCGAGCTCGCGCCGCTCTTGTCCCAGGAGCAGGGCAAGCCGGTCGACAAGGCGATGCAGGAAGTGTTCGGCGCCGCGATCTGGTTCCAGTACACGGCGTCGCTGCAGATTCCGGTCGAGACGATCCAGGACGACGCGCAGCGCCGCATCGAGATCCACCGCCGGCCGCTCGGCGTCGTCGCCGCGATCACCCCCTGGAACTTCCCGCTGATGCTCGCGGTGTGGAAGATCGCGCCGGCGCTGCTCGCCGGCAACACGGTCGTGATCAAGCCCTCCCCCTACACGCCGCTCACGACCTTGAAGCTCGGCGAGATCCTGCGCAGCGTGGTTCCGCCCGGCGTAGTGAACGTGGTCTCGGGCGGCAACGAGCTCGGCGGCTGGATGACGAGTCACCCGGTGCCGCGCAAGATCTCGTTCACCGGCTCGGTTGCGACCGGCAAGCGCGTCGCCGCCGCCGCCGCGCCCGACCTCAAGCGCACCACGCTCGAGCTCGGCGGCAACGACGCCGCGATCCTGCTCGGCGACATCGACGTGAAGTCGACCGCGCAGAAGATCTTCTGGGGCGCCTTCGAGAACTCCGGCCAGATTTGCAGCGCGATCAAGCGCGTGTACGTGCCCGAGAACCTGTACGGCGAGGTCGTCCGCGAGCTGGGCGAGATCGCCAAGACGGTGAAGGTCGGCAACGGCCTCGACGCCGGTACGCAGCTGGGCCCGGTGAACAACAAGATGCAGTTCGAGCGCGTGAAGGAGCTGGTCGAGGACGCGCGCAAGAGCGGCGCGCGCATCGCCACCGGCGGCCAGTCACTCTCCGCGAAGGGCTACTTCATCGCGCCCACGATCGTGTCGGAGATCAGCGACGGCACGCGCCTGGTCGACGAGGAGCAGTTCGGACCCGCGCTGCCGGTGATCCCCTACCGCAAGATCGAGGACGCGATCGAGCGCGCGAACGCGACTCACTACGGGCTCTCGGGCTCGGTGTGGTCGGCGAACTGGGAAAAGGCCGCCGAGGTGGCGGGCCAGCTCGAGTGCGGCTCGGCCTGGGTGAACCAGCACCTGGCGATCGCTCCGAACCTGCCGTTCGGCGGCGCCAAGTGGTCCGGCATCGGCGTCGAGAACGGGCCCTGGGGCCTGCTCGGGTTCACCGAGATCCAGGTCGTGAACGTCGCCAAGGCGTGACTTAGCGGGGTAACGTCGGGCGAAGCCCGCCTGCCCGCCTTCGCACCGCTGCGCGCTTCGCTTGCGCCGCAGCGCGGCGCAGCGATCGAGTCACGAACGGTACAGCGCGTCGACGAGCGCCGCCGGGCGCTCGTCGACGGAGATGCTGCTGCCCATGCGATTGGTCACATAGCCGAAGCCGATCCGCGCGCTCGGGTCGGCGAAGCCCAGGCCCCCGCCCGCCCCCGGGTGGCCGAATGCGCCGGGGTTCGGGCCGAAGGCGAAGCCCGCGACACCAGGCTGTGTCAGCCAGAAGCCCAGACCCATGCGGATCGGGATGCCGAGCAGCGCGTCGGTTCCCTCGGCCTCGAGCCCGCGCGCCCGTTCGACCGCGGCCGGGGAGAGCAGGCGGACGCCGTCGACCTCGCCGCCGCGGGCGAGCGCGCCGTAGATGCGCGCGAGCGCCGCGGCGCTGCCGTGACCGTTGATCGCCGGTATCTCGGCGCGCCGGTGCGCCGCGCAATTGTGATCGCCGGTGCCGCTCGGATTCACGAAGGCGAGCATCAGCAGGGGCGGCTCGCCGGGCGACGCGGCGCCCCACGCCTTCGCGACGTCGGGCGGCGGGGTGAGGGCGGTGATGTCGGCCGCGCGCTTCTCCTCTGCGGGACGGAGGCCGATGTGGAAGTCCGCGCCGAGCGGCGCCGCGATCTCCTCGCGGAAGAAGCGTCCGAGGCTGCGGCCGTCGACGCGCCGCACGAGCTCCCCGACGAGCCAGCCGAACGTCACGGGGTGATATCCGAGGGTTCCGGGGGGGATGCACGGCTCGGCGGCGGCGAGCGCGCCGCACATCGCGGGCCAGTCATAGAGTGTCTCGGGCGGGAGCCGCGTGCGCAGCGCCGGCAGGCCCGCGCGGTGCGAGAGCAGCCAGCGCACCGAGATCGCGCCCTTCCCGGCCTGCGCGAACTCCGGCCAGTAGCGCGCGGCCGGCGCGTCGAGCTCGAGCGCGCCGCGATCCAGCAGCCGGTGCGCGCACAGCGCCGTCATGCCCTTCGTCACCGAATACACGTGCGAGATCGTGTCGGCGGTCCAGGGGCGCGTGCGCGCGGGATCGGCCCAGCCGGCGAACAGGTCGACGACCGGCTCGCCGTCGACGCTGATCGCGACCGCGGCGCCGAGCTCGCTGCCGGAGCGGAACTGCTCCGCGAAGACGTCACGCACTTCGCTGTAGCGGGGGTGAACGCGGCCCTGGATCTCGACGGCGGTTGCCATTTTCCTCCTCGGCGCTGTTTGGCTATTGGATAGATCCACTATCCATAAATGGGATACTAGACATGTCCAAGTTCCAAGGTCAAATTCGGCGGCATGCGATTGGCCGAGCTCTCCGAGCGTGCCCGCGTTCCGCGTTCCACCATCAAGTTCTACATTCGCGAGGGCCTGCTCTCGGCGGGCGCGGCGCACGCGCGCAATCAGGCGAGCTACGGCACGCAGCACCTCGAGCGCCTCGAGCTGATCCGCGCGCTGCGCGAGGTCGCGGCTCTGCCGCTCGCCGTCGTTGCGCGCGTGACCGCGGAGCTCGACCGCGGCTGGCAGGGCGACCCGATCGGCGAGGCGCTGCTCGCCATGTACGCCCTGCCCGCCCCGGCGACCGGCGACGCGCCCGAGCGCCGGCGCCTCGCCAAGGAGGTGCGCGCGTTTCTGCGCGCGCTGCCCTGGACCACCGACGACGACCGCCACTACTTCGCGGACGAGATCGCCGGGGCGCTCGTGCAGGTGCGCCGCTATCTGTACCCCGACTATCCGGTCGCGAACCTCGCGAGCTACGCCGAGATCGCCTGGCTGCTCTCGGAGGCGGAGTTCGAGCTCGCGCCGGGGGGAGCGCGCGTCCCGGTGCGCGCGCGCGGCGACGACCTCGCGGAGCCGACGCGCCGCGCGATCCTGGCCAGCGTGCTCTTCGAGCAAATCTTCGCGGCGCTGCGCCGCTGCGCGAATTCGATGCGCTCGATCCGCGTCGCGACCGGCGTCCGAGTTCCGCCAGCCAGCGTGACCCGACCTGCACGGAAGCGCGTGGCGCGGCGCAAGCGCGCGAAGCCCTAGGTCGCCCCGCCCAGCGCCTCCGCGAGCGCTTCCCAGGCCAACGTCGCACAGCGCTGGCGCGAGGGCAGCGACGCGACGCGGCCGAACGCGCGCAGGCGCGGATCGAGATCGGGCCGCGGCGGCTCCCCGCGCACCACGCGCGCGAGCGCGGCTCCGCGCTCGCGCGCCCCGGCCGGAGTCTCTCCGCGCACGAGCTCGGTCATCACGCTGCCCGACGCCACCGCGATCGAGCAGCCGCGCGCGCGCGACGAGACGGCGGCGATGCGCCCGTCAGCCAGCTCCACCTCGACGTGCACCTGGTCGCCGCAGACGGGATTCACGGCGCGCGCCTCGGCGGTCGCGTGCGCGAGGGGCGCGCGGTTGCGCGGATTGCGGTAGTGCTCGAGCACCACCTCGCGGTACAGCGCCTCGAGCGCGTCGCGTTTCTCCTGGGGATCGCTCAGCTGGGACACTTCGCGGATTCGAGCGGTCCCTCGGGCACCTCGACCCCGGCGTCGCTGATCTGCACGCCCTTCACTTCCATCAGCGGCCGGCCGGTCGTGCGCGCGCCGCGCCAGCGCTGCACGATCTCGGCGAAGATCGAGAGCGCGATCTCCTGCGGAGTCACTGCGCCCACGTCGAGCCCCGCGGGCGCAGCCACGCGGCGCAGCAGCTCGAGCGGCATGCCGTCCTCGTGCAGCCGCTCCAACACGAGCGCGCTGCGCTTGCGGCTCGCCACGAGCCCGACATACGCCGGCGCCTGGCGCAGCACGCGCTGCAGCGCCTCGTAGTCGCTCTTGTGCTGCGTCGCGATCACGACGTAGGTCCGGGCGTCGCACTCCGCCTTCGCGTAGTCGGGATCCTGGGTCACCCGCACGTCCGCCTGCGGGAATGCCTCGGGCGTGGCGAGGGCGTCGTTCACCGTGGTGTGAAAGCCGAGCGCGTCTGCGAACGAGACCAGCGTCTCTGCAATCACGCCGTGACCGAGCACGAGGAGCTTCGGAGCTTGCATCATGGCCTCGATGTAGATCTCCATGTAGCCGCCGCAGGGCATCCCGACGCCGAGCACTTCGTCGTCGAGGTCGAGCCGGATCAGCCGCGAGGATCCGTCCGCCAGCACCTCGCGAGCCACGTCGCGCACCGTGGACTCCGCGCAGCCGCCGCCGATCCAGCCGAAAACCGTGCGCCCCTGCGCGTCGACGATCGATTTCGCACCCGGCTTCGCCGAAGCGCTGCCCTCGATGCGCACCACGGTCGCGACCGCGACGTTCTCGCCCGCGCGAAGGCGTGCATCCAGCGCGCCAACGAATTCCTGTGCCGAGGCGGATCCCATGCTCCCCCAGTCTAGCCCGATGGGCTTCGTTCGGCCGCGCCACCTCCGGGTCACGAGGCGAGGGCCGTCCCGAGCCGAGCCCGCAAGCGCCGAAGGCGCGCGCAGCGAGGCGCAGCCGAGCCAAGTCAATCGGACGCTGAGGTTGGCACGCGTTCGCCGCTCTCCTAAGATCGCGCGCGCATGCGGGGCAAGCTGAAGGGGACTCACGTCGCGGCCGGCGCCGCACTCGCCGTCGCGCTCACCTGGGCCGGGTTTCTGTTGTTGCCGGCGCAGGCGGCGGACGCCCCGCGCAGGCAGCAGTCACTGCCGCGCTTCGAGGGGCGCACGCTCGACGGCGGGCGCGCGAGCACGGACCTGGTGCTGAAGCGGCGCGCCATCGTGTTCGTCTTCGCCTCGAGCGACCCCGACGCGGAGCGCGCGGCCGCGCTGCTCGAGGGCCTGCGCCCGGCGGCTGAGCGCTCGAACGTCGCCTTGCTCGGGATCACCCGCGACCGGGACCCGATTCTCGCGAGTCACTTCCTGAAGCTGCACGGCTTCGACTTTCCCGTGCTCGTCGATGCCGACGGGGCGATCTCGGCGAAGCTGCGCGTCCCCCCCGGCACGGCGTCGCTCGTCCTGGTCGACGCGCAGGGCTACATGCTCGGGGCGCTCTCGGGTCTGGCCGCGCAGCCGGCCGAAGCCGACGCGGCGCTGGGCGTCGAGATGCGCCGCGCCCTCGACATCCCGGCCGAAGACACGGCCGCGACCCCGACCTTCGGCGTGCTGCCGGCTGCGCCGCCCTTCGAAGTCACCGACCTCGAGGGCAAGACGTCGGTGAAGCTCGCCGACTACGCGGGCAAGGTGCTCGTCTTCGTGTTCTTCCTGCCAACCTGCCCGCACTGCCACGAGATACTCAAGTATCTCGACGCGCTGGCGAAGCAGCTCGCGAGCCCCGACCTGGCGATCGTCGCGGTCTCGGTGTCCGACAAGAAGTACGTGGTCGAGGAGATGGTGAGCGACCTGAAGCTCTCGTACCCCGCGTACCTCGACCCGGCGGGGAAAGCGCAGGCCGCCTACGGCTTCCAGCGCACGGTGCCCGAGGTGTTCGTGATCGATCGCCAGGGACGCGTCACGCAGCGCACCGCGGGCGCGTCGCCGCGCATCGAGGCGCTGCTCACGCTCTCGATCAAGCGGGAGCTCGGCGGGCCGAACCCGATCCTGCTCGAGAAGGCCGCGTACTCGGGCGAGGAGTTCTGCTCCGTCTGTCACCGCGAGCAGCACGCGACCTGGCTCTTGACGAGTCACGCGTCCGCCTGGGAGACGCTGGTCGAGCACGGGAAGGACCGCGACCCCGAGTGTCTGAAGTGTCACACCGTCGGCTTCGGCCAACCAGGCGGCTTCGACCCGGCGCAGCGACAGGAGCAGCTGCGCGGCGTCCAGTGCGAGAACTGCCACGGGCGCGGCGGCCCGCACCAGTCACCGGAGTTCGCGAAGGCCGGCTTCGAGAAGACCTGCCTCGGCTGTCACGACCCGCAGCACTCGCTGCACTTCGTGTTCGCGGAGCGCCTGCCGCTGGTCTCGCACGCCGCGAACCGCCAGTTCGAGAACCTCTCCGTCGACGAGCGGCGCAAGCTGGTCGAGAAGCGCGCCAAGCGCGAGCGGATGTTCTTCGAGCCGGGTGAGTTCGTCGGCTCCGCGGCCTGCGCGAGCTGTCACGCGAAGGAGCACGAGCTGTGGGCGAAGTCCGCGCACGCCGGCGCCTTCGCCACGCTCGAGCACAAGAACGAGGCGAAGAACGCCGACTGCCAGCGCTGTCACACGACCGGCTTCAAGCAGCCGACGGGCTTCCCCAGCGGCGGCGCAACCCTGGCGGCCGTCGGCTGCGAGAGCTGTCACGGGCCCGGCAAGCGGCACGTGGCGGACAAGGGCGCGACGGCCGGGACGATCCTCGCGCTCACGGACAAGTGCGACAGCTGCGCGATCGCGCTGATCTGCGGCACCTGTCACGACGACGCGAACGACAAGGGCTTCGAGTTCGCGATCGACGCGAAGCTGGCGAAGATCAAGCACGGCTTCCGCGAGAAGAAGACGGCGGCGAAGTGACTCCGGATTCCGAGCGAGCCCGAACTCTCGCCGCGATCCGCGACTCGTTGCGCGAGCTCGTCGCGGAAGGCGTGGATTTCGTGCCCCGCCCTGCGGGGGCGAAGCTCGGACGCCCGACCGTGGCTGCGCCCACGCGATCCCCCGCCCTGCCCGCTGCGCCTTCGAGCTTCCGCCCGCGCGTCGCGCCGCTCGCCGCTCCGACACAGCTCGGTGACGCGGCCGTCGCGAAGCTGGCGCTGCTCGACGCGATCCGCGCCGAGATCGGCGACTGCCGGCGCTGCACGCTGTGCGAGCAGCGGCGCAGCGTGGTCTTCGGCGAGGGGAACCCCGACGCGCGCGTCGTCTTCGTCGGCGAGGGCCCGGGCGAGGAAGAGGACAAGAGCGGCCGGCCGTTCGTCGGTCGCGCGGGCGAGCTGCTCACGAAGATGATCGAGGCCGTCGGCTGGCGCCGCGAGGACGTGTACATCTGCAACATCGTGAAGTGTCGCCCGCCGGGGAATCGCGACCCCCAGCCGCTGGAGGTCACGACCTGTGAGCCGTTCCTCCATCAGCAGCTTCACTCGATCGCGCCGGCGGCGATCATCACGCTCGGAAAGCCCGCGATCTCGGCGCTGATCGGCCGGCCGGTCGCGATCACCAAGCTGCGCGGGCGCTGGCTCGAGTGGCAGGGAATCCCGGTGATGCCGACCTATCACCCCGCGTATCTGTTGCGGAACTACACGCGGGAAACCCGACAGGCGGTCTGGGACGACCTCCGGGCGGTGCGCGAGCGTGTCGAGGGATCCGGTTCGAGCTAGGCGCGCGCCCGGGCGCGGAGCCTGGCGCGGCCTGGCCGTCGCGCTGCTCTTGTGCGCGCGCGGCGTCCATGCGGACGAGCTGCGCGTCGGCTTCGGCACCAAGCCGTTGCCGGCGCGCGTCGGCGAGCCGATGGGCGGCTACGGCGGACTCGGCACGCGCCGCGCGGAGGGCGTGCTCGATCCGCCCGAGGCGCGGGCGCTCGTGCTCGAGCAGGGGGAGCTGCGCGTCGCCATCGTCGTGCTGGACGTCGTGATCGCGCGGCCCAACGTGCGCGACCGGGTGCTCGAGACGAGTCACTCGCTCGGCGTCGACTTGCTGATGCTGGTCGCGACTCACACGCACTCCGGCCCCGGCGGCTATCTGCCGGGCTGGCTGCCTGCGCGCATGACCGCGGGCGAGTACGATCCGGAGATGCCCGCGCGACTGGCCAGCGCCGCAATCGAGGCGCTCGAGCGCGCGGTGGCGGATCTCGCGCCCGCGCGCCTCGCCAGCGCCGTCGTCCCGCTCCATCTGGCGCGCAACCGGCGCTTCGCCGACGGCGCCGCGGACGAACGACTGGCTCTCTTGCGCGCCGACTTCGCCGACGGCCGCGCGCCCGTGTTGCTCTTCGAATACGGGGCGCACGCGACCTTGCTCTCGCCGGGCAACGTCGAGCTGTCGGCCGACTGGCCGGGCGCCGCGCGCGCCGCGTTGGGCGACGCTCACTGGCGCGCGATCTTCGTGCCCGGACCGCTCGGCGATCAGGAGCCCGTCGTCGAGCTCGGCGCCTTCGCCAGCGTCGAGCACGAGCGCGAGGTGATGAAGGCGTTCGGACAGACGATGGCGAAGTCGGTCGACGCCGCGGCCCGCGCGCTCGAGCCGGGAGCCGATGCAGAGCCGAAGCTGACCGCGCTCGAGCGCTGGGTCGACACGCCGCCGGCGCAATTTCGCCGCTTCTGCTCGCTCTGGTGGATCTCGCCGTTCGCGGGCTCGTCGCTCGAGGCGTTCGTCTCGAAGCGCGTGCCGTTCCAGGTGCTGCGGGCCGGCGACGCGGAGCTCGTCGCCCTGCCAGCCGAGCCGATCGCGGCCGTCGGCGCGGAGCTGCGCGCGGCCGTGCCCTCGGGCCGCAAGCGCTTCGTGGTCGCGCACGCGAACGACTGGCTGGGCTACGTGGTCGACGAACCCACTTACGCGCGCGGCGGCTACGAGGCGTGTCTCGACCTGTTCGGCCCGGGCACGGGCGCATGGCTCGTCGACTCTGCGGCCGAGACGCTGCGCCAGCTCGACGCGCGCGGGGCCGGGAGCGGGCCGTGACGCGCGCGCTCTGTGGCATCGCGCTCCACCCGGCGGGTCACACGCTCTCACCGTTGCTGCACGAGACTGCGTATGCCGAGCTCGGCCTGGACGCGTCCTTCACGGTTCACGACGTCGCGCCTCCCGCCTTCGGCGCGCTCGTCGCGGAGCTGCGCGCGCGCGGCATGACACAGCTCTGTGTCTCGCTGCCGCACAAGGAGGCGGCGCTGCAGCTCGCCGACCGCGTCTCGGACGCAGCGCGGGCGATCGGCGCGGCGAACACCTTGACCGCCGTCGCCGGCGAGCTGCGCGCGGAAAACACCGACTGGATTGGAGTCACGGCTGCGCTCGAGGCGCACGGCCCGTGGACGAACCGGCGCGCCACGGTGCTCGGCGCGGGCGGCGCCGCGCGCGCGGTCGTGTTCGCGCTGCGCCGCGCCGGCATGGACGTGCGTCTGGTGAATCGCACGCGCGCCCGCGCCGAGCGGGTCGCCGCGGACCTCGGCGCGCGCGTCGGCTCACTCGACGAGCCCTGGGATCTGCTCGTGAACGCGACCTCGGTCGGCATGTCGCCGGACGCCGACGCGACCCCGGCTCCGGCCGAGTCTCTCCGGGCCGGCGCGCTGGTCTTCGACACCGTCTATCGCCCGCTCGAGACACGCCTGTTGCGCGAGGCGCGCGCGCGCGGCTGCCGCGTCCAAGATGGGCTCGAGATGCTCGTGCAGCAAGCCGTCGAGCAGATCCGCCTGTGGAGCGGGCGGCGCGCGGATCCTTCCCGCCTGCGCCGCGCCGCGCTCGACGCGCTACGCCCTTCCTGATCTGGGGGTCGCTCCCGGCGTCTCGACCTCCCCCTTGACGTATTGAGTTCCACTCGATTACTATCGAGTCGCACTCAATTGGGAGCCGGGCATGAGTCGAGCCGCACACGCACGGATGCCGCGCCGCCGCGATCCCGAGGCGAAGCGCGCGCGGCTCATGGCATCCGCGCGCGAGCTCTTCGCCGAGCGCGGCTACGCCGCCACTACGACCGCCGACGTCGCCCGACACGCGGGAGTGTCGGAGGGGATCGTCTTTCATCAGTTCGGCTCGAAGGCGCGCCTGCTCGAGGCGGTCGCGGCCGACTACGGCCGCGGGCTGGCCGAGGCGATGGAAGCGGCCGGGCTCGAGTCCAGCATGGAGCGCTCGATCGAGTCGAGCCTGCGCGCCGCGTTCGCCTACGTCCGCGAGCGCGGCGCGCTCGCGCGGTTCCTGCAGGCCGCCCCCGAGCCCGGCGACGCCGCCGCCGCGCGCCGCGCCTCGCGCGCGGCGATCGTGGCGTCGATCGAGCGCAGCCTCGTCGCACGGCGCGCCAGCGGCGCGCTGCGCGCGCTCGACCCGCGCATCGTCGCGGAGCTGCTCTATGCGCTGGTCGAAGCCGCGCTGATCGAGTGCTTTCTGCACGGCGACGGCAGCCGTGAGTCCGAGTATCTGCGCGAAACCGTGCGCTGCGTCGAAGGCGCGCTCCGGGCCCTTCCCGAAAACACCCCGAAACCGAGGAGCACCGCGAAATGAGTCGACCCTTCCCCACCGACAATCCGTTCCTGCTGGGCAACTACGCGCCGTGGCCGCTCGAGGGCGAGGTCCACGACCTGCCGATCGCGGGCGAGCTGCCGCGCGAGCTAGAGGGCACGCTGTGGCGCAACGGGCCGAACCCGCAGTTCGCGCCCCGCGGCCGCTATCACTGGTTCGACGGCGACGGCATGGTGCACGCGTTTCGCTTCCGCGGGGGCCGCGCGTCGTACCGCAACCGCTGGGTGCGGACCGCGCGCTTCGCGCGAGAGCGCGCCGCCGGCGAGTCACTCTTCGGCGGGCTCGCGAACATGGCGGGCGGTGATCCGCGGCTGCTGCAGACTCCCACACTGGGCGCGACGGCGAACACGAACATCGTCTGGCACGCGGGACGGCTCCTGGCGCTGGTCGAGAGCAGCCCGCCGCACGCGCTCGATCCGCGCACGCTCGAGACCGAGGGCCCGCACGACTTCGACGGCGCGCTCGTCGGCCCGATGACCGCTCACCCCAAGCTCGACCCCGAGACGGGCGAGATGCTGTTCTTCGGCTACAGCCCGCTGCCGCCGTTCCTGCGCTACCACGTCGCCGACGCCCGTGGCCGACTGACTCGCAGCGTCGAGATCGACGTCCCCGTCGCGACCATGATGCACGACTTCATCACCACGAAACACCACGTCGTATTCATGGTCTGCCCGGCGGTGTTCCAGCTCGACAAGGTCGCCGAAGGCGGCTCGCCGATCGGCTGGCGACCCGAGCTCGGCACGCGCATCGGCGTGCTGCCGCGCGACGGGTCGAGCGCCGACGTGCGCTGGTTCGATGCCGAGCCCTGCTACGTCTTCCACCCGATGAACGCGTACGAAGACGGCGAGCGAATCATCGCCGACGTATGTCGCTACGCGCGGCTCCCGGCCTTCGACGAGGGTGATCAGATCGAAGGCATGCACGACCTCTCCGCGAAGCTCACGCGCTGGACGCTCGATCTGTCCGGCGGATCCCTGAAGGAGGAGAGACTCGACGACCTGGCGAGTGAGTTCCCGCGGCTCGACGAGCGACGCACCGGTCTCTCGTACCGCCACGGCTACGCGGCCGGCATCGTGCCCGAAAGCGAGCCCGTCGCCGGGATGAACGCGATCGTCCACTACGACCTGGTCACCGGCAAACGCCGCGAGCACCGCGTCCCGGCATGCGACGTCGTCGGCGAGCCGATCTTCGTGCCGCGCAGCGCGGCCGCAGCGGAGGGCGACGGCTTCCTGCTCAGCGTCGTGTATCGCGGCGAGGAGAAACGGAGCGACGTGCTCGTGCTCGACGCCCAGAACGTCGAGCTCGCGCCGCTCGCGATCGTTCAGCTTCCGCACCGCATTCCGTTCGGCTTCCACGGAAACTGGGGCGCGGGCGTGTAGTCTCCCCGCCGACGAACCCGCCCCCGCGAGCTGGCAGAGACGCGCTACGCTCCGCGCACGATGACGGAACCGACGCTCGAATGGGACACGCCGATGTACCGGCTGGCGGTGGCGCAGCTCGACCAGACCGCGGCCTTGATGAAGCTCGACGAGAACATCTGGGAGCGGCTGCGCACGCCGCAGCGCTCGCTGATCGTCTCGTTCCCGTATCGCCGCGACGACTACAAGACGGTCGAGACCGTGTACGGCTACCGCGTGCAGCACGTGCTCACCATGGGCCCGACCAAGGGCGGCGTGCGCTACGACGAGGACGTGCACCTCGGTGAAGTGACTGCGCTGGCGATCTGGATGACCTGGAAGTGCGCGCTGATCGGCTTGCCGTTCGGCGGCGCGAAAGGCGGCGTGCGCATCGACCCCGCCGTGCTCTCGCGCACCGAGCTCCAGCGCATCACGCGGCGCTACACGATGGAGATCATCGAGATGATCGGGCCGGACAAGGACATCCCCGCGCCCGACATGGGAACCGACGAGCAGACCATG
>DATFUE010000487.1:0-7483 GCA_035261165.1 Myxococcota bacterium | reverse complement strand
CCAGCCGAGCGCGAGCCGCGTCGTCGGGACCCGCTCCCTCGTACCCCCAGCCCCAGAAGCTCCGCCGCTTCACGCGGCGCATTATGGCCGAGTCGCTAGTCTGTCCGCCGATGGGGATATCGGGGCGGATCGAGCGCTTCGCGCGCGGTATCGGAGCGCTGCTCTTCTTGCCGATCGGGCTGATTCTCTGGAGCGCCGGCGCCCTCGTGCACGCCCTCCTGGGCGCGACGCCGCGCCAGGCGCACCGCTACTACGTCGGCTTCGGGCGCACCTGCATCGCCGTCGCGGGCACGCGCATCGAGGTTCGCGGCCGCGAGCACATCCGCCCGGGTCAGGCGTACGTCGTGGTCTCGAATCACGAGAGCAACTGGGATCCGCCGGTGATCCTGTCGTCTCTGCCCGAGCTCGTGATCCGCTTCGTGCTGAAGACACAGCTCTTGAAGGTGCCCATCTTCGGCCCGGCGCTGCGCCGCACCGGCAACATCGCCGTCGATCGGCGACAGGGCGGCGGCGACGTGAAACGCGTGCAGAGCGGCATGTCCGACCGCCCCCCCGACGTGTCGATCCTGTTCTTCGCCGAGGGCAACCGCGCGCGCGACGGCTCGTACCGCGCGTTCAAGATGGGCGCGTTCGCGACGGCGCTCGACTTCAAGCTGCCGATCCTGCCGATCGCGGTCGCGGGCACGTTCCCGATCTGGCCGCCGGGTCGGCCGTGGCTGGTGCCCGCGCCGGTCGTGCTGGAGATCGGCGCTCCGATCTCGGTCGATGGTTTCGGCGCCGGCGATCGCGGCCGCCTGCGCGACGAGACGCACCGCGTCGTCGCCGAGCTGCGCGCGAGCGCACGGGCGAGACTGCGCGAGCAAGGCGTGGACCCGGGCGGGATCGACTGACCGAGCGTGGGTAGGGTGCCCACGCGAACCTAGGTACAATGCGCGCGATGGAGCCCGCCTCGCTGCGCCTGGCCGCCACGCACGGACTCACCTTGCACGCGCTCGAGTGGAGCCGCGAGGGAACGCTGCTGTTGTTTCTGCACGGCTTCGGCAACGACGCGCACGTGTGGGATTCGGCCGCGCCGCTCTTCGCCCAGAGCTACCGCGTGGTCGCGCTGGACCAGCGGGGACACGGCGACTCCGATCGCGACCCGGAGGGCCGCTACGACCACGAGACCATGGCGCGCGACGTCGCGGCCGCGCTCGAGTCACTCGGCGCGGCGCGCGTCGTGCTGGTCGGCCACTCGCTCGGGGGGCGCGTCGCGATGCGTTTCGCCGGCTTGTTTCCCGAGCAGCTGGCGGGTCTGGTCGTCGTCGACTCCGCGCCCGAGCTCGACGCCCGCGGCACCACGCGCATCCGCCTGGACGTGCAGCAGCAGGAGCCGTCCTTCGCGAGCTTGCGCGACTACGAGAAGATCCTGGAGCGGCAGTATCCGGCCACGCGGCCGGAGCTGCTCGCCAAGCTCGCCGTCCACTGGACGCGCGCGCGGCCGGACGGGCGCCTCGAGCTGAAGCTCGATCCGGCGTTCATGCGCGGCCGGCGCGGCGCGTCCGAGGAGGAGCTCGCGCGCTGGTCGGCGGAGGAAGCGAAGCACCTCTGGGCCGCCCTCGAGCAGCTGCCGTGCCCTGCGCTCGTGGTGCGCGGCGCGGCGTCGGACGTGCTCTCCGCGGACGTCGCGGACAAGATGGCCGACGAGGTCCTGAAGCAGGGACGGCTCGAAGTCATCGCGCGCGCGGGTCACTCGGTCATGCTCGACAACCCCGAGGCGTTCGAGAAGGCGCTGGCCGGCTTCGTTCTGGGCGACTGAGCCCGCCTCAAGAGGGGCCGCCGCGACACCGATGCAGGGCCGTCGGAGGTTGCGCCATGAAAGACGGTCGGACGCGCCAGGTTCCGGTGTCGCGCTCGGAGCGGCGCGACGGGTATCTCGCCTCGCACTCCGTGTCGCTGGTCTTCGCGTCGGGTCCGCTCGCGGGCAGCGAGGTCGCCCTGGAGCGGCCGCGCATCACGATCGGCCGCGCCAAGACCTCCGAGGTCCTGATCGACGACGCGTCGATCTCGCACCAGCACGCGGCCCTCGAGCTGGGCTCGGGCGGCTATCGGATTCGCGATCTCGGCAGCACCAACGGCGTGGTCGTGAACGGCGCGCGCCTGGCGCTCGCGGAGCTGAAGCACGGCGACACGGTCGCGCTCGGCCAGATCGAGCTGCGCTACGTCGTCGGGGCGCGCAGCTCCACGCCGAAGACGCACGTCGTCGACGCGGAATAGCTCGGGCGCCCGGACGCAGATGTCGGGCAACGGGCCGCGCACCATCGGGAGCTTCACGATCGAGCGAGAGCTCGGCTCGGGCGGGATGGGCGTGGTGCTGCTGGGGCGACACCAGTCACTCGAGCGCCCCGCCGTGTTGAAGCGGCTGCGGCCGGAGCTCGCCGCGAGCGAGGACCTGGTCGAGCGCTTCGCGCGGGAGGCGCGCGCGGCGGCGGCGATCCACCACCAGAACGTCGTGGCCGTCTACGACTGGATCTCCTGGCGCGGCGAGCACTACATCGCCCAGGAGTACGTCGACGGCGTCGACCTGCGCGCGGCGCTCGCGCTCGCTCAGCGCTTCCCGTGGCGCATCGCCGCGCTGGTGGCGCTCGAGCTCGCGCGCGGCCTCGAGGCGATCCACGCGCGCGGCATGGTGCACCGCGACTTGAAGCCGGCGAACGTGCTGCTCGGCCGCAACGGCGACGTGAAGATCGCCGACTTCGGCATCGCGATCGACGCCACGAGCGATGGACTCACTCGCCCCGGCACGACGATCGGCTCGCCGCCATACATCGCCCCGGAGCAGCTGCTCGGTGAGCGCGTCGACGCACGCGGCGACCTGTTCGGGCTCGGCGTCGTGCTGTACGAGCTGCTCACCGGCGCGCCGCCGTATCGCGAGCCGACCGAAGGCGAGACGGACAGCCTCTTGACCCGGATCCAGCGCGAGCGCTTCGAGCCGGTGCGGCGCGCGAGTCGAAGCACTCCGCGCTGGCTGGCGCGACTCGTGCGCTCGCTGGTGCGCGCGAAGCCGCGCTCGCGACCCGCGTCCGCGCAGCGCGTGCGCCGTATGCTCGAGGCGCGCCTCCGCGCGTACCCGGCCGAGGCGAAGCTCGAGCTGGCGAGCTGGCTGTGGGAGGAAGGCGTGTTCCGGCCCCGCGAGGGCGACACCGTCGTGCTGTCGTCGGACGCGCCGCCGCCGCGCCGGGTCCGCCGCGGGCGCGCGCTCGCCTATGCTGCAGCCGCGATGTGCGCGCTGCTGATCGGGTCGTTCGCGGTCGTGCCGGGCCTCTCGCCGTTCGATCTCGTGGGGCAGGTTCGCGCGCGCGCGAGTCAGGGGGGAGCCGCGAGCGCGAACGCGCACCTGCGCTTCAGGACGGACCAGCGACTACGCCTCGCAATCGACGGCGCGCCGCCGGTGGCCGTCGAGCCGGACGACGAGCGCGAGCTCGCCCCCGGCCGACACCACCTGGTGTTCGAGTGGCCGAGCGGCGCGCGCGACGTGGTCGAGCTGGAGCTCGGCGCCGGCGAGCGCCGCAGCGTGCGGCCGGAGCTGCCCCCGGCGGCCAAGAAGCCCGAAGCGCACTGAGTCAGTCGAAGCGCGCGCGCAGCTCCGGCGAGACCACCGGACACGCGTCGTCGGGTCGGCGCACGAAGCGCTTCCGGTGGCGCGCGATCGCGTCGTAGACCCGATCGAGCCAGGCCCGGGGCAGAGAGCGCAAGACGCGCGCGCCGATCCGCCAGAGTCCACCCAGGCGTTCCGCGCTCTCCAGCACCGCGTCGGAGCGAAGCCTCAGGGTTCCGTCCTGCAACGCCAGCACGAGGCTATCGGGGAGCGTGGCGCGCAGCTCCGCGGGCGCGGCGCGCGCGAACGACTCACTCGCGAGCGGCGCGAAGCGGAAGCCCTGGCCGTCGCGATCCTCCGCGAGCAGGAAGCGGACCGCGCCGTGACATAGGCCGCACTCGCCGTCGTAGAAGAGCCGAACCGGCGCGCCTTCGCGCTTCGCGGGGACCCAGGCGGGATCGAAGGCGAGCAGCGCGAGGGGAAGCCAGAGCGCTCCCGGCGACCCGACCGCTCCCCACACGACGAGGACGACGGTGAGCGCCAGCAGACCTCGCGCGGCGAGCTGAACGCGCGCGGGCAGCCACCACCCGGACCCGGGATCGGCGCGCTTCCGCGCGCCCCAGGAGCCGTAGGGCCGACCGGGGGTCGCGAAGTGAAGCGCAAGGAGGGCGGCGGCGATCAGATGGGCGATCGGGGGGTTTGCGGTCATGGCCACGGCGGCCAGGTACGCCGAGCACACGACCGCCGCGAGCCGATCCGCGACGCCGAGGGCAAGCGGTACGCCGAGGATCCACCCCCCGACACCGAATTGCGTCGCGAGCGCCGCGGCCAGCACCACGCGATAGACGCTGTACTGCCCGCCGGTCCAGCCGTTCGCCATCACTCACTCTTCCTGCAGATGCACGAGGAGGATGCGGCGGATCTCCTCGATCGTCTCCGGGTTGCCCTGGGCCGAGTGACCCGAGTGCACGATCTTCTCCGACTCGACGCCGGCGATGTGCGCGCTCGAGTAGCGCACGACGCCGTCGCTCGCGTCCTCGAGCGGAGCGTCGCCGTCGACCGCGATGATGGAGTGCGCGTGCACGCCCGGTGCGACCGGCAGCTTGGCGAGCGTCTGGATGAAGTCACTCCCCGGCCTCATGTTGTCGATGCTCGTCGGCAGCTTCCCGAGCGACGACAGCGCGATCTTCCCCGGGTTTCGCGAGACCACGTCCGCGACGCGCTTGGTCAGCTCGCTCGGCAGCTCGATGAGCGAGCTCGTGATGGCGGCGAAGCTCATCGCCGCGAGGTAGCTCCCGCGGTGCGGCGTGCACACGAACACCACGCGCCGGACAAACGGCTCGGGCGTGAAGATCGACGCGTTCTCGAGCGCCCGCAGGGTCTCGGGATCGGCGACCAGCTGGTCCGGCGTGAGCTTCGTCGCCTGGTGCCAGAAGCGCAGCCCGCTGTCGACGACGGTGAGCTTCGTGAGCAGGCCCCCCTGGCTGTGCCCGATGATCACCATCTTGCGCAGCGCCGCGTCCGTGCCGCCGGGATCCAGCTCGCTCACCGCGCGCTCGAGTGACTCGCGCATGATCCCCGCGGAGTAACCGATCGGATTGCCGCTGTTGTAGATGTACAGCCACATCTGGTAGCGGTCGACGATACGGTCGTCGATCTCGAGCTCGTTGATCAGATCCGCCCAGCGCGCCGGGCTCGACGCAGTTCCGTGCACCAGCACGATCGGAATGCGCCCCGGGCGATAGGGCTGCACGAACACCAGGCCGTCCTCGGCGCCCTTGTCGTGCCAGGGGTTCACCGCCGCCGAGAAGAACCCCGCGTACTCGAAGTCCCACCAGCGCGACTCACCGAGCGTGTACGCGAGCGCGGAGCTGAGCTCGAACTCGAGCGGCCAGTCGCGCTTGCCCGCGTCGACGTGCAGGGTGTCGTCGGCGGAGTAGATCTCGAGCTGGCCGCGCAGCCAGCCGCGGACGATGCTCACGCGCGGATTCTCGATGCGCAGGAACGCCGTGATCGGGATCTTCAGATTCGCCGGAATGCGCCGGTGACCCGCGACCACGCGGTCCGTGTCTTCCCTCCAGAGTCCGGCGACGAGCGGCGCGCCGATGCCCGCGCGCCGGTAGCGGTTGCGCAGGCCGCGCACCTCGAGGTCGGCCGCCGGCACGAAGTTCTCCAGGCGATACCCGCCCCAGGACAACGCCGCCGGGTCCGTGGCGAGGTCCAGTTCGCCGAAGGGCAGGACGTGGGGTCCCGGCTGGATCACCCACTCGCCGTGCTCGCCGGTCGCCAGACCTTCCGCCAGCCCGCGGTTGTACAGGTCACACGCGGTTCGCAGTCGCGGGTCACTCGGATCGAGCGGCAGGTCGGTGTCGATCTCGGAAAAGAGCAGCGCGTACGCGTACACCGCCGCGGCGAGATAGTAGCTCCGGTCGTGACTCCGCTCGGCGTAGAGGTACGAGAGCTCGGACAGCGCGAACAGCCGGTAGCGATCGCCGCGCGACTCGAGGCCGGCGTGCAGGTCGCGCAGCGCGCCGACCGGGTCCTCCTGGAACTTCGGGTACAGGCCGAGGCGCTGCAGCAGCTGCACCGAGAGAGCGCTCGGCTGATCCGAGTTCAGCACGTTCGAGGTGACCTGGCGCTGCACGCTCGTCGGGTCGGCGCGCTCGACGCGCACCGGGACCTCCCCGCAAGCCGCGAGCACGAGGGACAGCGCGGCGGCGGCGCGAAGCGCGCCTATCTCGCGAAGCGCCCGAGCCAATCCCCGACCACGCGCTGCAGGCGCCCGCGATTCACTTCGTAGACGCGCTCGCGCCCGCGTGTCTCGACTTCGACGAGGCCGGCCTCTTCGAGCTGCTTCAAGTGACGGCTGGTCGTCGGCCACGTGCAGTCGAAGCGCGAGGCGATCTCGCCGGCGGTCATCGTCCCGCCGTGGAGATGCAGCACCAACAGGACTTGGCGGCGCGACGGGTGCGCGAGACTGGCGAAGACCGAGTCGAGCTCCGCGAGCTCGCGCCGCGCGTCACGTTTGGCCAAGCAAATCGAGCTCCTGCACGTGCGGGAACTCCATGTTCGGGCGGTCGCCGCGCGCCTCGGTGAGCTTGTCCATGCGCTCCCAGATCTCCATCACGTCGGGGTGCTCGCTCGCGAGCTTCGAGCCGTCCGCCTGCGCCCACTCGAAGATCTCGAAGAAGAGCGGCTTCCCGTCTTGCTGCTCGGCGCCGCGATAGTGCGTGGGACGCGTTTGGGTGGCAAGGCCGAGCTCGCGCAGGGTCGGCCAGTGTCGCTCGAGCAGCCGGGTGAACGCGGCCTCGTTGCCCTTTGCCACGCGGTAGATGCAGACGACCGTCTCAGGGGTAGCCATCGCGAGTCTCCTCCTCTTGATTAGCGGATTGGCTAATCATCGGTCCGGAGGGCCGCAGGCGTCAAGCTAGATCCGCTCGAGCTCCGCCCGCGTCCGCGCGTCGCGCAGGTTTCCGGTGTTCAAGGTCGAGGCGGGCTCGAGCAGCAGCACGCACGCCTCCCGCGCCGCGACCGGCTTGTGCTCCACGCCGCGCGGGACGATGCAGAACTCGCCCTCGGCGAGCTCCACGATCCGGTCGCGGAAGTGAATCGCCAGCGCGCCTCGCAGCACGAGAAACAGCTCGTCCTCGTGCTCGTGGTGGTGCCAGACGAACTCGCCGCTGAGCTTCACCAGCTTCACCTGCTGGCCGTTCAGCTCACCGACGACCCTCGGATTCCAGTGATCGGAGAACAGCGCGAGCTTCTCGGCGAGATTGACTTTGTTCAGCGCCGCACCTCGATGTCCCGCCACGCGTCGAGCTCTTCCTGGCGCGGCGCCTGCTCGGCGCGACACGGGACGTCGAGGATCATGGTATCGCGACGCTCTTTCGTGTACGGCCGCCAGGT
>DATFUE010000486.1:0-2842 GCA_035261165.1 Myxococcota bacterium | reverse complement strand
GCGGCGTTCGGCGCGCGCGGCATGCTCGTGACGGACTGGGGCGATCAAGGTCACTTGCAGCCTCCGGTCGTGTCACTCCCGGGTCTCTGCTACGCCGCCGCGCTCTCGTGGGCGAGCGAATCCCAGGGCGAGCTCGACCTGTTCCGCGCCATCGACGCGCTGGTCGTGCGCGACGCGGCCGGCGTGGTCGGCGCCGCGCTCGCGCGCCTGGGCGAGCTGTACGCGCGCACCGGAATTCGCGCGCTGAACTCGAGCCCGCTGGCGAACGCGCTGCTGCGCCCGTTCAAGCGCTACGAGCCGACCTGGGGACGCACCGACCGCGCGAAGCTCGACGCGATCGTCGCGGAGATCGATGCCACGCGCGCCGAGCTCGCGCGCGCGACACCGCTCGGCTTCGGCGGGTCACTGGTCGCGCGCGAGCTGTCGCAGGCCGCGGGCCTCGCGCGCCACGGCGCGTTCCGGCTGATGCACGCGTGTCTGGGCGAGGGGCCCAAGCCCGAGCTGCTGCGCGACGAGCTCGACGAGCTGATCGCCGAGCAGCGCTCGTGCTGGCTGGCGCGGAGCCGCGCGGGCGGGCTCGCCGACTCGCTCCGCCGCCTCGAGCGCGCGCGCCTGGAGTACGACGCGTGAAGCGGCGTCCTCTGCAGCGCCGGATCGTGCCCAGCATCGAGCCAACGCCACTGACTCCCGAGGAGGTGCGCGCCGAGTTTCTCGAGCTGAGCGAGGGCGGCGCGCGCGTGGTTTGCGTGGGCGCGGCGCGGCGCAACCCGAAGCGCCTGCTCTCGCTGGGCTACGCGCCGCGCTACAAGCTCGAGCTGTTCGGCGTCGCGTACTACCTCAGCGAGGTGCGCCAGAACGCGGACGTGCGCTTCTTCGTCGCGTATCTCGCGCTGCGCGGGAAGGCGCGCGGCCGGCCCTGGCTCTACGCGCGCTTCCTGTACAAGGACGGCTCGCTGCTCTGGCGCTCGGCGTCGCACTTCGCGAAGTCGGCCAGCGAGAACTGGATCGGCAAGGGCGATCTGAAGCGGGTGAAGGAGAACGGCCGCGAGGTCGAATACTCGGCGGAGCACACCACCGACTTGCCGCTCGAGCTGCAGGCCGCGATCGACTCACTGACCCGCCGCGCCGCGCGCGTGCGCACGGATCGGCGCGCGCTCGCGCTCGTGGTGCGCCGCTGCAACGACACGCGGATCGTCGCCTATGCCGACTTCACCGAGCCGCGCCGGCGCGCGGCCGCGAACCCGCGGAACCTGGTGAACGGCGGCCGCCCGATCGCGTGCTTCCTGCGCGAGAACGAGCCCGAGTCGCTCGTGTTCGTGCCCGGCTTCGAGCCGGACTTCTCGGCCGCGGGTCGCATCGATCTCACTCACTCGCACAGCCGGCTGTACGAGGGAGCGGTCGACCGCTACCGCATCCTCTCGCGCAACCGGCGCATGCAGTATCTGTTCTTCGCCGCGCCGCGGCTGGTGTGGCTCGGCTACCCGCAGCCGCTCACGACCGAGCTCTCGAGCTTCGGCGTGCGCACGGTCGACGTGACCGCGCCGGACGACCTGGTCGTGCCGGGCATGGAGTACCACTACCTCGAGACCGACGACCCGCCGGTGTGGATGAGTCAGATTCCGCCCGGCTTCGCCGGCCCGGTGAGTCCCGCCGACGCCTTCCGCGCCGATGCCTCCGCCTGGCTCGACCGCCTGCCCGTGATCGCCGAGTTCCGCGAGCGCGTGCTCAGTCGCGCGCGCGGAACGGGCGCGCGAGGTCGGCGGGCGCGCGCGAGCGGCCCGCGAACAGCGCGAGCACGAGCAGAGTGAGCAGGTAGGGCGTCATCAGCAGCAGCGTGTAGGGCAGCGCGGAGCCCGCGGCCTGCAGGCGGAACTGCAGCGCGCTCGCGGCGCCGAACAGCACCGCGCCCCCGACGATGCGCAGCTCGCGATAGCCGCCGAAGAGCACGAGCGCGAGCGCGATGAAGCCGCGCCCGCTCGTCATCCCCTCGACGAAGCCCTCGGAGAGCCAGAGCACGAGCGCGGCGCCGGCGAGCCCCGCGCAGGCGCCACAGAACAGTGTCGCCGCGAGTCGCACGCGCGCGACCGAGATGCCCTGCGCGTCGGCGGCCTCGGCGCGCTCGCCGACGGCGCGCAGCGCGAGGCCGGGCCGCGTGCGACCGAGGAACAGCGCGACCGCCACGACCAACACGAGCGCGATCCCGGTGAAGCCGTTCACACCGGGCGCGAGCTCGCCGAGCTGCGGCGCGCGCGCGAGCGCCGTGCCCGCGGGGTGCAGCATGCGGAACACGCTGCCGGTCGCGCCGAGCGCCAAGATGTTCAGCGCGGTGCCGGAGACGATCGGGTCGGCCTGGCGGTAGAGCGCGAAGGCGGCGAACAGCAGCGCGAGTGCGCACGCCGCCGCCATCGCGGCGGCGAGCGCCAGAGTGACCGAGCCGGTCGCGCAGCCGACCTCGAACGCCGCGAGCGCGCCGGCCAGCATCATCCCCTCGATGCCGACGTTCAACACGCCAGCGCGCTCGCCGACCAGCTCGCCCATCGCCGCGATCGCGAGCGGCGTCGCGAAGCGGATGGTGGAGGCGATGAGCAGGAGCGTCGGCGCGTCGATCATGCGCCCGACCGCCGCGGCAGCGCGAAGCCGACCGAGAAGAAGATCACCAGCGCCTCGATTACCTGCACCGCCACCGACGGCACCGCCGCCGCGCGCTGCATCGCGCCGCTGCCTGCCGCGAGCGCGGCGAAGACGATCGCGGACGGGAGCACGCCGACCGGATTCAGCCGCGCGAGCAGCGCGACCGCGATCGCCGTGAAGCCGTAGCCGCCGGCGAGGTTCTCGAACAGCC
>DATFUE010000485.1:0-6569 GCA_035261165.1 Myxococcota bacterium | reverse complement strand
GCCGTGGAGAGCGCGATCGACACGCGCATCGCCGCGTGCGTCGACAGCGCGCGCGCCGCGCCGCCGCCGGGCCCCGAGCTTCTCTGGCAGGACGTGTTCGCGTGACCCACACGGTGACCTACGCGCGCGCGATCAACGAGGCGCTCCACCAGGAGATGGCGCGCGACGAGCGCGTCTTCGTGTTCGGGCTCGACGTCGCAGATCACGAGGGAATCAACGGCACGACACTCGGCCTGGCGGAACGCTTCGGCTCGGAGCGCTGCTTCAGCACGCCGGTCTCGGAGGACGCCATGACCGGCGTTGCGCTGGGCGCGGCGCTGAACGGCCTGCGCCCGGTGCACGTGCACGTTCGGGTCGACTTCCTCCTGCTCGCCATGAACCAGATCGCGAACATGATCACGACCACGCGCTACATGACCGGGGGCGAAGCCGGCGTGCCGCTCGTGATCCGCGCGCTGGTCGGACGGGGCGGAGGCCAGTCGGCGCAGCACAGCAAGGCGCTGCACTCGGTGTTCGCGCACCTGCCCGGCTTGAAGGTGGTCATGCCGACGTCGCCGAACGACGCGAAAGGCCTCTTGGTCTCCGCGATCCGCGACAACGACCCCGTGCTCTTCCTCGAGCACCGCTGGCTGAACGACGTCTCGGGCGAGGCCGACGTCGAGAGCGCGGGCATCCCCCTCGGCTCGGCGCGCATCATGCGCGAGGGCAGCGACGCTACGGTGGTCGCGACCTCGTGGATGGCGGTCGAAGCGCTGCGCGCGGCCGAGATCCTGCACGAGCGCGGCGTCGAGCTCGAGGTCATCGACCCCCGCACCATCGTCCCGCTCGACGTCGACTCCATCACCGCTTCCGTCCAGCGCACGCAGCGCTGCGTCGTGGCCGACAACGATTGGACCTTCTGCGGCTTCAGCGCCGAAGTCGCCGCGACCGTCAGCGAGCGCTGCTTCGGCGCGCTCTTGCGGCCGGTCGCGCGCGTGGGCTGGCCGAGCGTTCCGTGCCCGACGGCGCGCAGCCTCGAGGAGCTGTTCTATCCGAGCGCGCGCGAGATCGTGCGCGCGGTCGAGACGCAACTCGACCTCGAGCCCATGAATCTCCGCGACATCGCCTTCTACAGCGACGAGAACCGCTTCCTCGGTCCTTGCTGAGCCCGGCCGGGACTCACTCGTTTTCGGCGGCGGCCGGCTCGCCGTAGTCCGCGTAGAACGCGCGCTTCCACTGCATGAACTTGCCGGTCGCGATCGCCCCACGCATCTCCGCCATCAGCCGCTGGTAGAAGCGCACGTTGTGGATCGCGCCGAGGATCGCGCCGAGGATCTCGTTCGCCGCGTACAAGTGATTCACGTAGGCGCGCGTGAACGTCTTGCACGCGTAGCAGTCACAGCTCGTGTCGATCGGGTAGAGATCGCGCCGGTAGCGGCGGTGATTCATCCGGATGCGCCCGCGGCGCGTGAACAACGTCGCCGAGCGCGCGTAGCGCGTGGGGATCACGCAATCGAACATGTCCATGCCGCGCTCGACGGACTCGACGAGGTCCTCGGGCAGCCCGACGCCCATCAGGTAGCGCGGCTTGTCCGCGGGCAGGAGCGGCGCGGTGAAGCCCACGATGCGCTTCAGCTCTTCGATGCCCTCGCCGACGGACACCCCGCCGATCGCGTAGCCCGGCGCGTCGAACTTCACGATCTCGCGCGCGCACAGCTCGCGGAGCTCGAGATATACCGAGCCCTGCACGATCGGGAACAGCGACTGGTCGGAGCCTCGGTGGGCGTGGCCGCAGCGCTCGAGCCAGCGGAGTGAGTTCTCGACCCCCCGCCTCGCCAGCTCCGGGCTCGCCGGATACGGCGTACACTCGTCGAACGCCATGATGATGTCGGCGCCGAGTGAGTGCTGGATCTCGATCGAGCGCTCGGGCGTCAAGAGCACCTCCGAGCCGTCGATCTCGTTCTTGAAACGCACGCCCTCGGGGGTGATCTCCTTGTGCTTCAAGCTGAACACCTGGAAGCCACCCGAGTCGGTGAGCAGCGGGCCGTCCCAGGCCATGAACGCGTGGAGCCCCCCGGCGCGCTTCACCAGCTCGGGGCCCGGCCGCAAGAGCAGGTGATAGGTGTTCGCGAGCAGGATGCGCGCGCCCGTCGCCTTCACCTGCTCGGGGGTCATCGCGCGCACCGCGGCATGCGTGCCGACGGGCATGAATACCGGGGTCTCGACGACACCGTGCGGTGTCGCCAGGCGGCCGGCCCGGGCCGCGCAGCCGCGGTCCGTCGCCTCGAGAGCGAACGTGATCACGACTCGCGGGCGAAGTGCTTCGACCGTCCGACCAGGCGCTCGGGCAGGATTCGCACCTTGCGCTCGGGGTCCGCGACCGCGCGGCCCATGCGCCACGCCTCGAGGCCCGTCGCGCGCAGCGCCGCGATCGCGCGCTCGACTTCGTCCGGCGCGACGACGGCCGTGAGGCCGACGCCCATGTTGAACACGGTGTAGAGCTCGGCCGGCTCGAGCTCGCCGATCCGCTGGATCAGGCGCAGCAGCGCCGGCGGCGGCGGCAGGAAGTCGATCTCGAAGCCGCATGGCGCCTCGATGCGGCGGATGTTCAGAAAGCCGTCGCCGGTGATGTGCGCGAGCGCGCGCGGCGCGATGCCCGCCTTCGCCAGCGCCTCGACCTGGGCGACGTAGATCAGCGTCGGGCGGAGCAGCGCCTCGCCCACGGTCGTCCCGAGCTCACTCACAGCCTCGTCGAGGCGGAACTTGCGCGCGAGCACGTCGCGCGCGAGCGAGAGACCGTTCGAGTGCACGCCGCTCGACGCGATGCCCACGAGCGCGTCGCCGGGGCGCACCTTCGAGCCGTCGATCAGCGCGCCGTCGGGCACGAGACCCAGCGCCATGCCGGCGAGGTCGAGCCCGCTGCCCGGGCGCGCGCCGCGCAGCATTTCGGGGATCTGTGCGGTCTCGCCACCGACGATGGCGACGCCCGCCTGGCGCGCGCCCTCGCACAGGCCGCGCCCGATCTGCCCGAACACCTCCGGGTCGCAGCGCTCGACGGCGATGTAATCCAGCATCGCGAGCGGCTTCGCGCCCACGCACAGGAGGTCGTTGACATTCATGGCCACGCAGTCGATTCCGACCGTGTCGTACTTCCCGAGCGCCTGAGCGACGAGCAGCTTCGAGCCGACGCCGTCGGTGGTGAGCGCGAGGTGCAGCGGCCCGACGCGGATCACCGCGGCGAAGTGACCGATGCCGAGGTCGCTCGCGGCGCCGAACGCGGCGGTCGGCGCGATCTCGAGCAACAGGCGCGCCAGCGCGCGGTCCGCCTCGCTCGTGTCGACGCCGCTGCGCGCGTACTCGCTCATCGAACCTCGCGACTCACGTATTCGTGGACTCGCCCCGGCTCCGGCGCAGCCGCACCCGGCGGTTCTTGGCGCGCAATTTCGCTCGGTGGTGCGCGCTCTTGCGCCGGTTGCGGTGGGTGAGTTTGGTGCTCTTCTTCATCGCGCGCGCAGCTTACCGACCCCGCCACCGACGCACAACCGGCGAGCGCTCGCGCGCCTCGACCCGGGCGCGCAACAGGCGCCGCCGCGCCGCGAGCTTGCCGGCGAGCCACTCGAGGTCCCCCGCAGCGCGCCAGCGTCGGGCCGTGTCGCGATAGCGGGTGAACGCGCGAAAGGCGGCGCGCTCGTGGCGCAGCTCGATGCGCAGCAGCTCGATCACGATCGCGTCGTCGAGGAAGCCGAGCCCGGGCACCGAGTCGGCGATCAGGTCGTCCGGGTCGGTGAAGTAGGCGAGCGCCGCGCGCACGCGCTGGCGGACGCGCTCGGGCGGGTCCCAGTCGGCGTCCTCGAGCAGCTCGATCAGCTCCTCGAGCCCCGCGACCCGCTCGAGCACATAGGCCGGCGGATGGAATTTGCGCAGCTCCGCGGCCCGGGCGCGCGCGGCGCTGGCGATGGCTCGCTCGGGGCGTTGGCTCGCCCGGGCGGCCGCGCGCTCGGCGACGCCGCGCAGATGGCGGACGTCGCGCTCGCCGAGCGTGAACGTGACCGTGAGACGGTCGAGCGGGGGCACGCGCTCCGAGTAGCATGGCGGGGGTGGACGGGCCAGAGACTCGGAGACGAGCGCGGTGAGCGCGCGCGTGCGCGTGCGGACGGGCGTGCCGGAGGCCGCGCTGCGCGTGCTCGCCGGCGCCGGGCTCGACGCCGACGTGGGCCCGCTCGAGGTCGATGGCTGCGACGCACTTCTGTGTCTCTTGACGGACCGCATCGACGCGGAGTTTTTCGCGCGCGCACCCCGCCTGCGCATCGTGGCCAACATGGCGGTCGGGACGGACAACATCGACCTCGCCGCCGCGCGCGCCCGCGGCGTCGCGGTCTCGAACACGCCCGACGTGCTGACCGACGCCACGGCCGACCTCGCGTTCGCGCTCCTGCTCGCCGGGGCTCGGCGCCTGGCCTGGGCCGACCGCTACGTGCGCGGCGGTGGCTTCGTCGGCTGGCGCCCCGACCTCGGCGTCGGGCTCGACGTCACGGGCCGCACGCTTGGCATCGTGGGCTGGGGCCGCATCGGCCGAGCCGTCGCCGAGCGCGCGCGCGGCTTCCGCATGGAGGTGATCTGGAGCGGGCGCAACGCCGGCGTCCCGCTCGACGAGTTACTCGAGCGGAGTGACTTCGTGTCGCTGCACGTCCCGCTGAGCCCCGAGACGCGGCATCTGATCGGCGAGCGCGAGCTGCGCCGCATGCGCCCGCACGCGCTGCTCGTCAACACCGCACGCGGCCCGATCGTCGACGAGGCCGCGCTGGTGCGCGCGCTGCGCGAAGGCTGGATCGCCGCCGCCGGCCTCGACGTCTTCGAGCGAGAGCCGGCACTGAGCCCCGGGCTCGCGGACCTCCCGCAGGTCGTCCTCGCGCCGCACCTCGGCAGCGCCACCACGGCGACCCGCGCGCGCATGGCGGAAATCGCCGCGCAGAACATCGTCGCGGCGCTGCGCGGCGACGCGATCCCGAACCGGGTGGTCTAGCGCCGTCAGGAACGCAAGCGGGCGCGGCAGCGCGAGCGCGCAGCGAGGCGGAGCCGAGCGAAGCAGCGGGTGGGCGGGCTTGGCCCGGCCGGGTCCCGCTCAGCGGCCCTACCCCGGGGGCTCGCTGAGATAGATGCCAGGATCCGCGGACAAGCCGAGCTTCACCTGGCGACTCACCTCGTCGGCGAGCACTTCTTCCCGCCCGGCCTCCAGTGCCGCCAGTGTTTGGCGCACCACCTCGGCAGGCGCCGTCTTCGGAGCGTCGAGGCCCGCGGCCATGTCGGTGTCCATGAGACCGACGTGCAGGGCGACCACCTGCGTGTGCTGCGCGCGCAGCTCGATGCGCAAGCCGTTGGTGAGTGACCAGGCCGCTGACTTCGATGCGCAGTAAGTCCCGAAGATCGGCGTGTTGATCCAGGCCAGCACCGACAGGACGTTCACGATGGCCCCGCCGCCGTTCGCGCGCAGAATCGGCGCGAACGCGCGACTCATCTCGAGCGGCCCGAAGAAGTTCGTCTCCAGCTCGGCGCGCGCCGCCGCCACGCCGTCCGGCGCGAGCGCTCCGGTTCCGCGCGAGACGCCCGCGTTGTTGATCAGCAGCGTGACGTCTCCGCAGGCCCGCGCTGCCGCGGCCACCTGCGCGGCGTTCGTCACGTCGAGCGCTACCGGCTGTACGTCCGAAAGCGCGATCGAGCGCGGGTCGCGGGCACCCGCGTAGACCTTGCGTGCGCCGGCCGCGACGAGCGCGCGCGCGAAAGCGAGCCCGAGCCCACGGTTGGCCCCGGTGATCAATGCGACACTGTCTCGGACCTTCATCGTCGACTCCTTGGCCCGGCGAACGCGAGCACCACTGAGACGCCGAGCCTGCCGCGGAGGTTGCAAATGCCGACAGTCCGAGCCAAGAAAGGCAAGCGAGCGCGCTAGCGCGAGCGCGCAGCGAGCTCAAGGCGAGCGGAGCCCGGGTTGCGCGCGGCGGCCCGCGCGCCGGGCCTCGTCAGAACAATGGCTCCAGCTTGGCGGCCGTGCCGACCGCGTGCAGGCGGAGCCCGGTCGCGTCGGAGTCACTCGCGCGCGCGAACGGATCGAGCGTGACCTCGAGGCCCACGACGGCGTTCGCGCCCAGCAGGCGCGCCTTGTCGCGCAACGACTCGAGCAGCTCGCGCTCCGCCTTGGTCCACGCCGAGGAGCGGTCCTCGACCTGGTCGTCCTGCAGGAAGAGCTCGGAGCTGATCGGCCCGAAGTAGGCGGCCGCCCGCGTACCGCTGACCCAGGGCGACGTGTACAGCTCGACGTCGTTCTCCGAGTTCAGCGGGATCTGCGACTGCGTCTCACCCACGGAGACTGGTATCGGCGTCGCCCGAGGTGGACTGTACGTAGATCGGTGTAGGCCCCGGTGTTGATCGGCGGCCAGCCTCTCGGGTATTCTCGCCGCGCTTTCGCGGGGAGTTGCCGTGCGGTGGAGCACCGGACCGAGACGCGCGGCGAGTCCCGTTGCCGGTCGCCTGCGCGCGCGCTGCGTGGCGCTGCTGGCGGTCGCTGGCGCGGCATGCGGCGGCAGCGGGCCGAG
>DATFUE010000484.1:0-2717 GCA_035261165.1 Myxococcota bacterium | reverse complement strand
CTCGAGCATCTGCTGAAGGGCGAAGAGGAGTCGGTCGACTGGCACGAGGCGCAGCTCGGCATGATCGAGACGATCGGCGCCGAGCGCTATCTCGCGGAGCAGATGTAGGTTGTGTTCCGAAGATTGTCCTGGCATGAGCGTGCTCGATGACGGGCCGTGCCGAAGCGGCCGACAGCCTTCATCCCTCCGCGCTGCCCAAACCCCCTCGGCGCCCGCTTGCGCGCGCACGGTCCCCGCGAGCGCGGTCCCGGCGAGCGCGAAGACACCCAGGGCGACGAGGCTGCGGCGGGTTACCGGCCGATTCTATCGGAGATCGAGTCAGTGGTGAGCGGGCGGCAACAGGCGCAGCGCGCTCTCGATGGCCGCGAGATAGGCCGGGTCCGGGCGGATCGCGTTCCGCGCGAGACAGGCTTCGGCGAGCTTGATCGCGTGCTCGTCGCCGTGCGCGACGGCGCGCTCCGCGAGTATGTCGGGAGCGTCTCGAGGAGCTTCGACCTCCCGCGCGGGCTCGGGGAGGGTGCCGAACGCGGAGTAGAGCGCGGCGCCGGCCTGCCAGGCGAAGCGCATGGCGGCGCGCTGATTCGCGGGCGACAGGTGGGGGAGCAAGTGACCGAGCGCGGTCGCGCTGGTGATGCCGTGGATGAAGACGATCGAGGTCAGCGTGTCGTACGCGTTCGCGACATAGACACGCGCGAACACCTGCGTGAGCTCCGCTAGCTGCGCGGCCGGGTCCGCGCCGATCTCGAGCAAGTCGATCGCCGGCGCGAACTCGGGGAACCGGTCGAGCGCTTCGAGCGACGACACGATCGTGCCCGAGAAGCGGCGCCGGTCCTTGGGAACGACCGGCACCCGCCGGATCGCCACGCGCGCGGGCGCCGCAGGTTCCCCCGGGGCCTCCGCCGTCGGAAGCTCCTGATACGCGAAGGCCCAGGACGCGAGCGCGTCGGCCAGCTCGCGCAGCCGCGGGGCTGACTCGCCGAGCGCGAGCGCGCGCACGGCGTGAGCCACGCGAATCAGGCCGTGCGTGGCCGAGGCACAGAGCCCGGGCGCGAGCCGGCCGACCCAGCGGTCGAGCACCTCGCGCCAGGGCGCGGCGAGCAGCTCCTCCGCGAAGAAGGCGCTCCAATCGCCCGCGCGTTCGGGGCGCGCGAGCGCGCCGCGCCAGCTCTGCGCGCTGATTCGCTCGCTGCGCGCCGGCATCGGCAACAGCTCCGCGCGATAGCGCTCGAGCCAGGGAAACACGGCCTCGGGCCGGCCGAGCGCACACAGCGCCTCGACCGCCATCGGCGCGTGATTGGTGTTCCCGTTGCGCAGATCCGGGCCGTAGGGGGCGAGCGCTTCGAGGGCCTCGTCGAGTGACTCGTAGGCGGGCTTCATGGCGATGCTACGCGAGCTTCTCGAGCCCGCGGTACAGCGCGCCGACCAGCTCTTCGACCTCGGCCTCGTCGAGAATCAGCGGCGGCGACATCGCCACCGCGCCGCCGACCGCGCGAGTGAGCACGCCGTCCGCGAACAGCAGCGCTTGCAGGCGCTTCGCGTCGTCGGCGGCGCGCGGCTCGACCGCCGCGATCATGCCGACGCCGCGCACGTCGCGGACCTTCGGGTGTCCGGCGCAGGTCTCGCGCAGCCGCCGCTGCAGCAGCGCGCCGATGCGCTCCGCGCGCTCCACGAGTCCCTCGCGCTCGAAGATCGCCAGATTCGCGAGCGCCGCGGCTGCCGCGACCGGGTGACCCGAATAGGTGTAGCCGTGGTTGAACGCGCCGCCTTCGCCGGACCCGGCTCGCAGTACGGTGACGATCGGCTCCGAGACCAGGCAGGCCGAGAGCGGCGCATAGCCACTGGTGAGTCCCTTGGCGACCGTCACGAGATCGGGCGTGATGCCGAAGCGCTGCGAGCCGAACCAGCGCCCGGTGCGGCCGAAGCCGCAGATCACTTCGTCCGCGACCAGCAGCACGTCGTGGCGCCGCAGCACGGCTTGGATCCTCGCGAAGTAACTCGCGGGGGGAACCAGCACGCCGCCCGCGCCCATCACCGGCTCCGCGAAAAACGCGGCGACGGTGTCCGGGCCCTCGCGCACGATCGTTTCTTCGAGCTCGCGCGCGAGTCGCTCTGCGTACGCGTCCTCGCTCTCGCCGCTCGTCGCTTCGCTCGGCCAGTGCGCCGGAGACACGTGCGCGAAGCCAGCGAGGGGGAGGTCGAAGCCCGCGTGCACGTACGGGAGACCCGTGAGGGATGCGGCGGCGACGGTCGAGCCGTGATAGCCGCGGCGGCGCGCGAGCAGCTTCTTCTTGGCGGGCTTTCCGCGCAGATTGTTGTAGTGCCAGATCAGCTTGATCTGCGTGTCGTTCGCTTCCGAGCCGGAGCTCGCGAAGAAGACGCGCGCCATCGGCACTGGCGCGAGCTCGAGCAGCTTTGCCGCGAGCTGCACCGCGGGCTCGTTCACCGCTCCTGCGAAGCCGTGGTAGTACGCCAGTCGGCCCGCTTGCTCGGCCATCGCGTCCGCGATCTCGCGCCGGCCGAAGCCCGCGTTCACGCACCACAGGCCCGCCATCGCGTCGAGATACTCGCGGCCCGCAGCGTCGCGCACGCGCGTGCCGTGCGCTTCGCGGATCACGAGCGGGTCGCGCGCAGCCTGCTCCGAGAGCGAGCTGAACGGGTGCAGCCAGCTCGCTCGGTCGAGTTCGGCGACGGTGGGGCCGGGCATCGCGGCGCCATCA
>DATFUE010000483.1:0-4404 GCA_035261165.1 Myxococcota bacterium | reverse complement strand
AACGCCGACTTCGGCTTTCCGTCGTGGCGCAGCAACAGCGCGCACAGCGCGGGACTGAGCGTCAGCGCGTTGAACGCCGAGATCGCGACCGAGAACGCGATCGTGAGCGCGAACTGCTGGTAGAGCAGCCCCGTCGTGCCCGGCAGGAACGCGACCGGCAGGAACACCGCCATCAGCACGAGTGAGATGGCGACGATCGGCGCAGTCACTTCGCGCATCGCCAGCACCGTCGCTTCGCGCGGCGAGAGGCCGCGCTCCTCGATCAGGCGCGAGACGTTCTCGACCACCACGATCGCGTCGTCGACCACGAGCCCGATCGCGAGCACGAGCCCGAACAGCGACAGCGTGTTGATCGAGAAACCCAGCACCGACATCAGCGCGAACGTGCCGACGAGCGACACGGGCACCGTGATCGCGGGAATCAGCGTGGCGCGAAAGCTCTCGAGAAAGACGAACACGACCAGGAAGACGAGCGCCATCGCCTCGAACAGGGTGAAGAGCACTTCGCGGATCGACTCGGTCACGAAGCGCGTCGGCTCGTACAGGATCTTGTACTGCACCCCCGCGGGAAAGCGTGGGGCGATGCGCTCCATCTCCGCGTGCACCGCGGTGGAGACGTCGAGCGCGTTGGCGGTCGGCAGCGCGAAGATCGCCACGCCCGTCGACGGATCGCGCCCGAGCCGGCTGAAGTTCCCGTAGCTCTGGGCGCCGAGCTCGATCCGCGCCACGTCGCCCAGGCGCATCACCGAGCCGTCGGCGCTCGTGCGCAGTACGATCTGCTGGAACTCCGCGACGCTCGTCAGCCGGCCGCGCGCGCTGAGCGCGTACTGGAACATCTGCCCGGGCGGCGCGGGCGGCTGCCCGAGCACGCCCGCGGCGACCTGCTGGTTCTGCTCGCGCAGTGCCGCGATCACGTCCTGCGCCGAGACGCGGAGCTTCGCGAGCTTGCTCGGGTCGAGCCAGACGCGCATCGAGTAGCGCCGCTCGCCGAACAGGTTCACGTCGCCGACGCCCCGCACGCGCTTCAGCCGGTCGCTGATGTTGATCGCGGCGTAGTTCGCGAGATACACGTCGTCGCGCGAGTTGTCGGGCGAGATCAGGCTCACGACGATCGTCAGGTCGGTCGACACGCGCCGCACCGTGAGACCCGAGCGCTGCACCTCCTCGGGGAGCTGCGGGAGCGCGACCGCGACCCGGTTCTGGACGTCGACGGCCGCGATGTTCAGGTCGTAGCCGACCTCGAAGGTGACCGTGATCGCGGAGCTGCCGTCGTTCGCGCTGTTCGACGACATGTACAGCATGCCCTCGACGCCGTTGATTTGCTGCTCGAGCGGCACGGTCACGCTGTTCTCGACGACTTCCGCGCTCGCGCCGGGGTACGAGGCAGTGACACGCACGGTCGGCGGGGTGATGCGCGGGAACTGGGCGACGGGCAGGAAGGGCAGACAAACCGCCCCCGCGAACGTGATCAAGATCGCGAGCACCGCCGCAAAGACGGGACGACCGATGAAGAAGTCGACCAAGCGCGAGGAGCGTACACCACGCGTTAGAATCGAGCCGTGCCCGCAGAAATCGTCCCCTGGTTGATCCTCGCGCTGGTCGCGATCGGCGCCGCCGTCGCGCTGTTCCGCACGGTGCGCGAGGAGCTGCGCCTCGGGCGGGAAGAGGCGCGCAGCGCGGCGGGCGAGCTCCGCGACGAGGTCGCGAAGCGCTTCGAGGCCAGCGCGGGCGCACTCGCGGCGACGCTGCAAGGCGTCACCAGTCAGATCAAGGATCTCCAGGAGGGCAACGAGAAGAAGCTCGATCAGATGCGCCAGGTGGTGGACGAGAAGCTGCAGAGCACGCTCGAGCGGCGCTTGGGCGAGTCGTTCAAGCTGGTCAGCGCGCAGCTCGAGGCCGTGCACAAGGGGCTCGGCGACATGCAGAGCCTCGCGACCGGCGTCGGTGACTTGAAACGCGTGCTCACCAACGTGAAGACGCGCGGCACGTTCGGCGAAGTGCAGCTCGGCGCGATCCTCGAGCAAGTCCTCACGCCCGATCAGTACGGACGCAACGTGCGGCCGCGCCCCGACTCCGGCGAGACCGTCGAGTTCGCCGTGCGCTTGCCGGGCCCGCACGGCGCGGGCGAGCAGCCGGTGTGGCTGCCGATCGACGCGAAGTTCCCGCACGAGGACTACGGGCGGCTGCTCTCCGCGGTCGAAGCGGCGGACGTCGGCGCCATCACCGCCGCGGGCGTGGCCCTCGAACGCGCGGTGCGGCTGAACGCGCAGGACATCCGGCGCAAGTACGTCGCGCCGCCGCACACCACCGATTTCGCGATCCTGTTCGTGCCGACCGAAGGCCTGTACGCGGAGCTGTTGCGGCGCGCCGGCTTCGTCGAATCACTGCAGCAGGAACACCGGGTGGTGATCGCGGGTCCCACGACTCTGGCGGCGCTGCTCAGCAGTCTGCGTCTCGGCTTCCGCACGCTCGCGATCGAGCAGCGCGCGAGCGAGGTGTGGAAGGTGCTCGCCACGGTGAAGACCGAGTTCGGAAAGTTCGGCGAAGTGCTCGACCGCGTGAAGCGCCAGCTCCAGACCGCGAGCAACACGATCGACGAGACGGGCGTGCGCTCGCGCGCGATCGAGCGGCGGCTCAAGGACGTCGAGGAGCTGCCCTCGGGCGAGCGCACCTTGTTCGACCTGCCCGAGGCCTCCGACGACGAACCGACCGCGCGATGAAGGCCGCAAAACAGCTGACTGGTCCGAAGCGCCGCGCGCGCACCGCGCCCGAGAACATCCTCGCGGCCGCCTTCACCTGCTTCGGGCGCTACGGGTACAAGCGCGTGGCACTGGAGCAGATCGCGCACGAGGCCGGTATCTCGCGCGCCGCTCTTTATCTGCACTTCACCAACAAGGAAGACATCTTTCGCGCGGTGTCGAAGCAGGTGCACGAGCGCGCGCAAGCCGCAGCCGTTGCGGCGATCGCCGGGCAGGGCGACGTCGAAGCGCGCATCGGCGCGGCGCTCGAGGCGAAGCACGGCAAGTTCTTCGAGATCATCCACGGCTCGCCGCACGTCGCCGAGCTGCTCGAGGAGAAGAACCGGCTCTGCGGCGACGTCTCGGAGGCGTACCGGAAGCGCTTCCTGCGCCTGCTGCGCGGCGTGATTTCCGACGCTGCGGCGCGGGGCGAGCTCGACCTCGCGGGCGCTCGGCTCGATCCGGGCGAAGCCGCGGAGCTGTTCGTCGACTGCGCGAAGGGCCTCGAGATGTCGGGCGCCGCGCCGCAGAACCCGGCGCGCTACCGCCGGCGCGTGGCGCGGCTGGTGCGCCTGCTGGCTTCGGGAATGCGCGCGCAGCCCGCGGCGCGTCGCTCCGCTCGCTAGTCAAATTGACACTTTTGGATCAAAACGTCAGTCTGACGCTCCACCCACCGGAGGCCACGACATGAGCACGCAATCACACCCTCTCGAGGGCAAGACCGCGATCGTCACGGGCGCATCGAGCGGCATCGGTCGCGCGATTGCGGAGCGCCTCGGCGCCGCTGGCGCCCACGTGTTTCTGGCCGGCCGCTCGGCCGAGCCCATGGAAGCCTCGAAGAAGGCGATCGAGACGGGCTCGGGGCGAGCGACGGTCGTCACACTCGACGTGCGCCAGCCGCGCGAGGTCGAGGCGCTCGTCGAGCGCGCCGTGCGCGACACCGGCCGCCTCGACGTCATGGTGAACAACGCGGGCGTGAGTCACCCCGCGCCGATCCTCGACGGCAATCCCGAGGAGTGGCGTGCGATGCTCGAGACCAACGTGCTCGCGCTGCTCGTCGGCTGCCGCGCCGCGGTCCTCGCCATGCGCAAGTGCGGCGGCGCGGGTCACGTGGTCAACATCTCGTCGGTCGCCGCGCAGCGCCCCGACTCGGGCGTCTACGGCTCGACCAAGCACGCGGTGAACGCCATCTCGGCGACGCTGCGCCGCGAGCTCGAGAACGATGCGATCCGCGTGGTGAACGTGATGCCCGGCGCCATCGCCACGAACTTCGGCCGCAACTTCGACCCAAAGGTGCTCGCGGGAATCGTCGGCGCTTCCGGCATCCAGGTCGACGTGAAGCGCGGCGAGAAGCTGCCCGACGAAGTGCTCGAGAGGGCCCAGCCGCTGCTGAAGCAGCTCCTCGGCAGCCCCGAGGACGTCGCCGATGCCGTCCTCTACGCCGTCACGCTCCCCAGCCACATCAACATCGCCGACATCGTCGTCCGCCCGCCAAAGGCGCTGAATTTGTAGAGGCGTGGGAGAATCGCGTGCATGAGCACGCGCTCTCTCCGCGGCCGGGTCGCGATCGCCGGGGTCGGCGAGTCTTCGTATTCGAAGCGCGGCGAGGCGAAGGAGCCGGAGTTCGTGCTCGGGCTGCGCGCGATCCTCGCGGCGTGCGCGGATG